>WFPQ01000226.1 GCA_015487515.1 Hyphomicrobiales bacterium
GGCCCTGGCCGAAAGGAAAATCCCCCCCCTGGAAAGATATTCCCATATCCGTTCCGAGGTAAAATATGGGGAAAAAAGCCGCATAGACTTCCTGCTTAGCGAACCGGGCCTGCCCGACTGTTACCTGGAGGTCAAGAATGTTCACTATTCCACGGAAGCAGGGCTGGCCCGCTTTCCCGACAGTGCCACCAGCCGCGGGGCCCGCCACCTTGAGGAAATGGCAAGAATGTGCAGCCTGGGCCACCGGGCCATGACCATCTATGTTGTCCAGCGCACCGATTGCCCCCGTTTTGCCCTTTGCGAACAAAACGACCCTGCCTATGTCAGGGCTTTTGCCGCCGCCGCCAAAAACGGGGTTGAGTCTTGTGCCTATTCATGTGCAATATCACCAGGGGAAATAAGGCTTTGCTCGCCCCTTGCCTTTGCAAGACCTTGATAACTGGCTTGCAGGCCTTGCCCGCAGGCCCGATGTGCCGGCCCTGAAATTGTCCGATATTTCTGAAAGGACACCAGACATGATAACCTACACCAAGGCAATCAAGGGTAAAAAGCGCGCTCCCGGTGTCATTCCCCTGCATGGTCCGGAAGGTTTTGCCGGCATGCGAAAGGCCGGAAACCTCACCGCCCGCGCCCTTGACATGCTGGCGGGCCACGTGCGCCCCGGCATCAGCACCGCCGAACTGGACCGCCTGGCCTATGAATTTGCCTGCGACCATGATGCAATCCCCGCCACCATTTTCTACCGCGGCTATCGCCATTCCATCTGCACTTCCATAAACCACGTTGTCTGCCATGGCATTCCCGGCAACAAGATATTGCGCGAGGGCGACATCATCAACATCGACCTGACCCTGATCCATGAGGGATGGCACGGAGACAGCTCGCGCATGTATGCGGTCGGCAAGATCTCCACCAGGGCAAGCCGCCTGATAAGGATCACCTATGAAAGCCTGGCAAGGGGCATAAAGGCTGCGGTTCCGGGCAACACAACCGGCGATATCGGGGCCGCCATCCAGCAATATGCCGAAAGTCAGCGCGCCAGCGTGGTCCGCGATTTCGTTGGCCACGGTCTGGGTACCCTGTTCCATGACGAACCCAACATCATGCATTTCGGCACCCCCGGTTCCGGCCCGGAACTGAAACCGGGAATGATCTTTACCATCGAGCCGATGATCAATCTGGGCCGACCCCACGTAAAGGTTCTCTCCGATGGCTGGACCGCGGTCACCCGCGACCGCTCCCTTTCGGCCCAGTGCGAACATTCCATCGGCATAACCGAGGAAGGAAACGAGATTTTCACCCTGTCCCCCGCCGGTCTTTTCAATCCGCAGGAGCCCGGTCCACAGGCACTGAAATCATGAAGCCAGGATAATGCAGACCCCATGATTTTGACCGTTCCATGAATTGATGGCTTGATGGCTTGATGAATTGATGACTTGATGACTTGATGACTTGCCGGTGTAGCTTCTGGACAATCCTGTATCCGAATTTTGCGAAACAAAGCCATGACATCGAACAAAGCCATGACATCGAACAAATCCGGGGCAGGAAAGAGCTCCGGGGACAAGGGTTTTCAGGAAGATCCGGGCGCCGCAATATCAAAAAACCGGCCTCCCCATTATCTGGGACACCGCGACCGCCTGCGGGAGCGCTTTGTCAGCAACGGCCCGGAGAACATGGCCGATTACGAATTGCTGGAAATGCTTTTGTTTCGCATATTGCCCCGCCGCGATACCAAGCCCATAGCCAAGGAAATGATAGATCGCTTCGGTTCATTCTCGGAAGCACTGAGCGCTCCCGCTCCCCTTCTGGAAGAAATAAGGGGCCTTGGCCCCATGGCCATAACCGACCTCAAGGTCATTCTTGCCGCTGCCCAGCGCTTTGCCCGCGACGGGGTTCGCAACCGCCCCATTCTATCTTCCTGGAGCCAGCTGATCGATTATATCCGCTCCCAGATGGCCTTTGAGGAAAAGGAACAGTTCCGCATCCTGTTCATGGACAAGAAGAACATGCTGATTGCCGACGAGGTGCAACAGACCGGAACCGTCGACCACACCCCCGTCTATACC
>WFPQ01000227.1 GCA_015487515.1 Hyphomicrobiales bacterium
AATATGATCTAGGCTTCTTCGACGAAAAGGAGGACAGAGTAGAACCAGCAACAAACCCGTTCACACCGGAGAAGGTGTAAACCATCTCTCCGGTATAATCTGTAAACCATGTGACAGGAATGGACCTTTCAAAAACTGGTGACCCCGGTACGATTCGAACGTACGACCTACGGATTAGAAGTCCGTTGCTCTATCCA
This sequence comes from Hyphomicrobiales bacterium, assembly GCA_015487515.1. GTDB lineage: Bacteria > Pseudomonadota > Alphaproteobacteria > Rhizobiales > Devosiaceae > DROE01. Next base: position 198 of record WFPQ01000227.1, read on the forward strand.
GCTGAGCTACGGGGCCATTTGTCTTGCCTTGCCTGCCATGACGGGCAGCGGGTTGCAAGAATTCCATGGCAGGATTTGAACCCAAACCATCGCTCTGTCAAAGGGAATGTGAAAGTTTGCAGCAAAAAATGCAGGCATGGCCAGACTGCCCGGCAGCCCGGCCCCGGGCAAGGGCCGGATGTCATTGCTCAAACAGGCCGGGCAGGGCTTTCAGCCATATTCCTCTAATCGTATTCTCTGGCCAGTGTGTAATCGGCAAACCACTGGGTGACTTCCGCCTGGCCGGCCAGTTGGGTATTTACGGTAAGGCGCATGGTATTGGCCTGCTGATCGATGTCCAGGCGTATGGAATTGCTGGCATTGGCATCGACAAAGCTCGAAGTATAGCTGTTTTCGCCTACCCTTGTCGCTTCGGACCATCCGAAATCAAAAGTGTTTCCTTCCGGGTCGGCGCCAACCACCTTTACGGAGATTTCCTCATCGCAAAGGCGTGTGGTTATGGTGGGCAGGGGGTGCCCCGGCGCCACATTCGTCCATTCGGTAAAGGCGCAGGAGGCAAGGGCGCTTCCCGTTGAAAAAAGCAAGGCGGAAATCATGCTGGTGACAAGGACAGATTTTGAAACAATAGATTTAGGCATTTTTAGCCCCTTCCAGATCGTTGAAAAAATCCAGTTGTGCCCATGAGCAGGCCACTGACCATTCACTTTTATACATACCAGTATGAACCGGCGCTGAATACACCGGTCAAGCCTGATTGTCGGGTATCCCGACAGTGCAGGGACTTTTGATCATAATTGTGGTGAGGACAAACCCCGCCAGCCACGGCCCCTTCAGTCTCCATCAATTATGGCGATGGAATTTTTGCCTGGCCACAGCGGGTTTTCAGGAACGGGTTTGCAGGAACGGGTTCATCAGGGACTAATGGGTCCAGGGGGTTTTGCGATCGTTCTTGAAATTATCCGTATAAAGCGTTTTTTTCGGAACTGGATCATGGGCCTCCTCGACCCGGTATTTCAGTCCCCGGCGTTTGGCATATTCCTCGGCCTCGGCCAGGGAATCAAAGGTCAGCCTTATCTGGGAACTTGTATTCGAAGACGATGAATATCCCATGAGAGGATCAATCTGGCGTTTTCCTTCCGGTTCGTGGACCAGCACCCAGTGGTTCGACTTGCCTTTGCCCGACTGCATGGCATTCTTTGCGGGGCGAAATATCAATGCGTTCATTCAACATGTTCCTTCCCGTCTCAGTGCTGCCTTCAAAAGGCCTCTATCGTAATGGTCGGGGCAGCAGGATTCGAACATGCGACCCCTGGTTCCCAAAACCAGTGCTCTACCAGGCTGAGCTATGCCCCGCACGCATTACGATATGAAGAGGCAATACACATTCTTTTTCCCAAGGGCAAGGGCCTTGCCCCGATATCAGCCAACTTGACCTGATGGGAAATTTCAATGAAATTTTACAGGGATGCCGCTTGACGGGCCGCTGGGGTTCTGGTCATTTGTTCCCCTCACCTGACAAGCACCCGGGAACCTGAAACAGAACATGCTCGATACCAAAAGTCGCTGGCCGTTCGGGCTTTCATCCGGTTATTTTCCCCGGTTTCTTGCCATTTCCCTGCTTGTGTTTTCTGCCCTGCTGTTTGCTGACGAGCCGGTGACCCGCTGGGTTTCTTCCCTTCCCCCCGTCGTGGAGCAGGTTTTCCAGTATGTTACCAAGATCGGTTCTGCCGGCTGGATATTGCTGCCTGCATTGCTGGTCATGGTTCTTTCCTTTCTTGCCATCAGGTCTGCCAGGTTTGCAGCTTATGCCAACCGCCTGCATACCGCAGCCTCCATTGGCGCATTCATCTTTTTCGTTACCGCCATTCCCGGCCTGTTCGGCAATCTTTTGAAGCGCCTCATTGGCCGGGCCCGCCCCGTTCATCTGGACGAATATGGCCTGTTTGGCTTTCAGCCGGTGTTTAATGACTGGAGCTTTCAGTCCATTCCCTCGGGTCATACCACCGTCGTTTTTGCCTTCAGCATGGGGGTGATATTCCTGCTGCCCCGATTGCGTCTGTGGATGCTGGCCTTTGCCCTGCTTGGCGGCATTTCGCGCATAATGGTCGGGGCCCATTTCCCCACCGATGTCTTTGCCGGAATTCTTACCGGTATCATTGCCGCCTACGCGGTCCGCAACTACTGGCTGCATCGCGGCTGGATTTTTTCACAAAATGAAAATGGCGAGATAGTTCACAATCTTAAGTGGAAAGATTGAATCACATTTGCATGTTTTATCAAAGGGCCTGCGCTTTTATGGCTCTTGCAAGTTTGCCGGAAATTTTTTTGGCCAGGTCGGCACGGTCTGCGGCAACAAAGAACGGGTTCAGATAATTCCTGTCCGCCTTTCCATAGGACAAGGGTTTGCCATCCAGGTCAATGACGGCTCCTCCGGCGGCTTCCAGCACCGCCTGTCCGGCGGCAGTATCCCATTCGCTGGTTACTGAAAGCCTTGGGTAGAGCCGGGCTTCTCCATTGGCAATCAGGCAGAATTTCAATGATGAGCCAACGGAGCTTTCCCGGCAGTTTCCCAGATATTCCAGCAGGTCTGCCGGTATTGGCACATGGTGGGAGCGCGAGCTGAGCATATGGAGCGGTCCCTTGCCCCTGGTCTTGATTGGCCTGGTTTCTTTGCTATTGCCACTTGCTATGGAAAAGCAAAAGGCACCAGCCCTGACGTTTCCGCAAAACCCGCGCCCAAGGGCCGGAGCGGTTACCACACCTGCAATCGGCCTGCCATCTTCTATCAGGGCGATGTTGACGGTGAACTCGTCGTTTTTCTTCAAGAATTCCCTTGTACCATCCAGGGGGTCGACAACGAAAAACCGCTTTCCAAGCTCTGGGATAAGTCCGGCTGCGGCGCTTTCTTCTCCAAGAACGGGGATTTCCGTGGTTTTGAGGAATTCGAGAATGATCTCTTCAGCCCTCTGGTCGGCAATGGTTACCGGAGTTCCATCTTCTTTTCTGGTCGCTGAAATCGGGGTGTCATACACCTCAAGAATGCTCTGACCCGCTGCCAGGGCCGCCCTTGTCATAATTTCCAGCAACGGGGCAGGGTCTTTGTCTTTCAATTTTTCATCCCGTTTCCCAAGGGCAGGTCTTGTTCGAAGTTTTTATCAGTTTTGCCCGTTTTACAAGCCTTGAAACTGCCTGTGCCCTGCCTTCTCTGTCAGGGCAGAGCATATCGGTCCCGGCATTTGATCTGGGGAATGGGTCAGGGCGGCTCCATGCTCATGCAGCATAAGGGTCATGTGCGTCCGAATTCATCCTTCAGTCTTATAATGTCGTCTTCTCCCAGGTAAGTTCCGCTTTGTATTTCTATGAGTTCCAGCATCTGCCCGCTGTCGTTGGCCAGCCGGTGTACCTTGCCCGGCGGAATGTAAATGCTTTCATTCTCGTTCAGAAGCGACTTTTCTTCCTCCAGCTGGACGCTGGCGGTTCCTTTGACAATAACCCAGTATTCGGATCTGTGATGGTGCTTTTGCAGGGAAAGCCGTTTTCTGGGTTTTACGAATATCTTTTTTATCTGGAAATTCTTTTCCCTGAAAATCAGCCTGAATTTCCCCCACGGGCGATAGCTGGTCTTGTTGTTTATGATCAGGTGTGCCGTTTGCCTGTCCGAGCTCAGGCGCCTTGTTATTTGCTCCATGTTTTCATCAGCCGACAGGGGGCCTACATATATGGCATCTTCGCTTGCGATTATGGCCAGGTCATCCACCCGGCTGGCTTCCACGTGCAGCCTTTCCGAAAATATGAGTGAATTTGTTGCATTGGTGGCATGTACGGGACCTTTGAGGTAATTGTTGCCTGCATCCCTTCTGGCGGAGCGCCACAGGGCCTGCCAGGTGCCAAGGTCGTGCCATCTGGTTGCAAGGTGAACCACCGAGGCCAGGCTGGTCTTTTCAAAAATGGCGACATCAACGGAAAGTTCGGGACACCCCATATCCCCGACATCGGCCAGCCTGAAAAAATCCAGATCGCTTTTTCCTGCTTCAAAGGCGGTTTTTGCCGCCATGAATATTTCCGGCGCCAGGCTTTCACATTCCTTCAGAAAGCTGGAAACCCTGAACATGAACATGCCCGAATTCCACAGATAGCGCCCCGATGCCAGCATTTCCTGAGCCTGCTTTCTGTCCGGTTTTTCGATGAATTCCTCCACCGCCATTATCGGGTTTTCCTCGGATGAAACCCTTATGTAGCCGAACTGGCTCGATGGGGCGTCCGGCCTTTTGCCGAATAGTACCAGCCTGCCTTCTTCCGCCGCTTTTCTTGCTTCGCCCAGGGCCTGCATGTACTCCCGGTCGATGCACATTTCCTGATCCGAAGGCATGATGTGGGCAATGGCGTTTTTGTTTCTTGCGGCTATTGCAAGACATGCTGCCGTGATCGCGAATGCAGTATTGTACGGTTGCGGCTCCAGGATTATCG
>WFPQ01000228.1 GCA_015487515.1 Hyphomicrobiales bacterium
CCTTTGTAAATCCCGGGCTTCATGGGGTATGCTTGCAGGACTTGCCGGCCGGCAGTGGAACCGGTGGAAATTACGGCAAGGGGGGCGGAGTGCAGAACTGGGGGCTTGGCATCCGGAATCGCGGTTTCAGGGGGAATGTTTCTTGGAAGGTAATTCTTGTGAGGTAATTCTTGGAAGGTAATTTTTGGGCGACAATGGGTATTGGCCAAGATATTCCGGCAGCAAGACATTCCGGAAGAATGATTTTTTGGAACGGGGCGGGTTTTCAGGGAATGGTTTTCAAAAAGGGCGGCAAATGGAATTTCTCTTACCGATAGCGCATGTCAGTGCGGCGACCGGGGTCAGCATTCACGTGCTGCTGACTCACAAGCACGTGCGCTCGTCCATCGGCTGGATCGCCCTGTCCTGGCTGTCTCCGTTCATAGGTTCGTCCATATACCTGGCATTTGGAATCAACCGGGTGGTCAGAAGAGCCTTAAAGAGCGGGCTGGGTCCGTGCATATGTGATCCGGAGGGAATGACCCGGGCCCAGAACATTCTTGATTCGGACCTGCCCGAGGCGATCATTGCCATTGGCAGGGCCGGGGATGCCATTTCGGGGGTTGCCCTTAGCAGGGGCAACGAAATGGAATTGTTGTGCAACGGAGACGAGGCCTATCCGGCCATGCTACGAGAAATTGAAAGGGCCAGGCATTCGATTGCCCTCGCCTCCTACATCTTTGCCCTTGACGATATCGGTGCCAGGTTTGTCGATGCCCTCATAAGGGCCAGGGGGCGCGGGGTTGATGTAAAGGTTCTGCTCGATGGCATAGGCAGCGGTTATTTCAGGTCTGCGGTGGTGGAAAGGCTGCGCGAGGGCGGGGTGGAGGTGGAGCAGTTTCTCCATGAATGGGCCCCCTGGGCCATGACCTATATAAATCTGAGAAATCACAAGAAACTGCTGATTACCGATGGCAGGACGGGATTTACCGGCGGCATGAACATATTCGACGAGAACATTCATGATTCAAGAGAGGGGACAAAGGTCAAGGATGTCCATGCCCGCATAAGGGGGCCGGTGGTGGCGCAATTGCTGCAGACATTTGCCCGCGACTGGGAATTTACCAGCAACCAGACCCTGGAAGGGGAGGCATGGTGGCCCCGGCTTGCCGGAAAGGGCGGGGCGGCGATGCGGGGAATTTCTTCCGGGCCTGATGAGAGCGTGGGGCAGATAGAGGCCCTTTTTGCAACCGCCGTGGAGCAGGCCCGGAAAAGAATAAGGATCGTTACTCCCTATTTTCTGCCAGAGGATCGCCTGTTCGAGGTCCTGAGAAGGGCGGCAATGCGCGGGGTTGATGTTGAAATACTGGTGCCGGAAAAAAGCAACCAGTTTTATTTCGACTGGGCCATGATGGCCCACCTGGCGACGTTTTCGCTTGATGGAATAAAAACATATCTGATGCCGGCTCCCTTTGATCATTCCAAGCTGTTCAGTGTCGACGGGCACTGGAGCTCCATCGGTTCGGCCAACTGGGATGCCCGTTCCATGCGGCTGAACTTTGAATTTCAGGTGGAGTGTTTCGACAGGGGAATCTGCGCCAGTATCGACGGGCTGATAGATGAAAAAAAATCCGGCTCGCGCCTTTTGGACCAGGATGTTCTTGCCCGGCGCCCGCTGCCGGTCAAGTTGCGGGATGCGGGCACGCGTCTGTTTTTGCCATATCTATAGTATGCAGGGGAATTTTCTTGAAAATAATCAGTTGGAACCTGCTCTATCGGCGTGGTGCTGCGGCGGCCGATGTGGCCAAGATAATCGAGCGTGAAAAACCGGACCTGTTCCTGCTCCAGGAAACCGTGGATGGCATAGACAGGCTGCCTTCCATGGTGGGGGGCAGGTTCTACAGGGTGCCATGGAAGGGAAAGACCTATGGGCTGGGGGCCTGGCTGAACGGGGCAGAGGTTGAAATCCATTCGATCCGGTTGCCGTTTTCACGGGTGCCGGGCAAGTTTCCGCCGCGCCGGGCCCAGGTGCTGGCATTCGAGGAGTTCAGCGTGGTCAATGTGCATCTCAGCCATGGGCAGCTGCTGAACCGGCGCCAGATCCGACATATAGGCAAGTCCATATCCGGCCCCCTGGCAATCATCGGGGATTTCAACGCGGTGGGGCCCATAGTCATCAAGGGCTTCAGGGATGTGGGGCCGCGTCGCATCACCCACATGGCCAAGAAAATGATGCCGTTCCGGCTGGACCGGGTATTGGTGCGGGACCTGGGATGGGGCGGGGCCAGGGTTCTAAAGCGCGGCCCTTCGGATCACAGGCCGATAGTCATCGAAATAGGTCCGGCATTGCTGGGCAGGAAAATGGCGGCGCATGGCTGAAATTTTATGCACTCCTTGCAAATCTTGCTGTCGTTCGACCGGGAGCGGGGGATGCTGACCGGGGTTTGCCGAACGGTTTCATAATTCCATCACAATGGCGGGAGAGGCGCGTCATGTGGTTGCTATTTTCATGCAATGCACCTTATAAGCCGGGTGTTGGTCTGAACGTTGAGGATGTCCCATGCTGGGTTTGTCGCTTCCCCTGGTATTCGGTGCTGGAATCTTGAGTTTTCTTTCGCCGTGTGTATTGCCGCTGGTTCCCGCATATCTGACCTATATGGGGGGGTCGACCTTTGAGCAATTGCGCAATGACGGGGCGAATTCGGGGGCGATCTGGCGGCGGGCGGTGTTCACGTCGCTGTTTTTCATCCTTGGTTTTTCGGTGATTTTTGTCACCCTTGGAGCAACGGCAACCGCGTTCGGGCAATTGTTCAGGCAGGCAATGCCGTTCCTTTCGCCTCTGGCCGGGGTGATCGTCATCATCATGGGTTTGCACTTTCTGGGGGTTTTCCGCATCGGGTTCTTGAACATGCAGATCCGTTCCAGCGGGCCTTCGGCGGCCAGCGGGCCGGCCGGCGGGTTCATGCTGGGACTGGCCTTTGCACTCGGGTGGACGCCATGCATAGGCCCGGTTCTGGCCGCGGTCCTGGCGGTGGCGGCAAGCCAGCAGTCGGCCCTTGAGGGGGCGACATTGCTGGGAATCTATTCGGCCGGCCTGGGAGTGCCGTTCCTGCTGGCTGCCTTTGCCATCGGCCCCTTCATGGATTTCTTCGAGGGTTTCAAGAAACATCTTCCCAAGGTGGAAAAATTCATGGGGGCATTTCTGGTGCTGACGGGGATCCTGTTCATTACCGGGCAGTTCACCCGGCTTTCGTTCTGGTTCCTGGCCACTTTTCCGGCCCTTTCCAACATCGGTTAGCGATTCGTTTACCCTGCCAGGCAGCAGGGGCATTAAAACATGCCCCAGGGCGCGGCCATTGCCCGTGATAAATCTAATTTTCACCCTTGGCGCTGATAGTTGCAGGCGAACAATGGCTTTGCAATTGCATGGGGCGGATTCAAATGAACAGGCTTGGGCAGGAAATTTCCGGGGCATCGCTGAAGGGGCGGCAATCAGAAATGGCTGATGGCCGGTCCGGGAAAGTTCCGGATTCTTCGGGCTGGTGGGATGATCTGAGCATCAGCGCCGCGGCAACCGGCAACGTGGCAGAGGTCGAACGGGCCTGGCGCAAGCTGGAAGGGCGGGGAATTCAGTCCCCGGGGCAGAGCCTTGATTTCACGAGGGCCTGGATCAGGCGTTTTGATATTCCGGAGGAACGCCAATTATATGTAACCGGAGTTGCAAACGGCAAGGTGGTGGCGCTGATGCCCCTTTGGCGAACGAGAATGCTGGGGGCCGATGTGCTGACCTGGTTTGCCGGTTCGCACGTGGGTTGCAATGCCCCACTGATCGACAGGGAAGAACTGGCCATACTCGGCAGCAAGGGGCGCAAGAAGCTCTGGCAGCGGATGGGAAGGGCCATGTTCGGGGCCGACCTGGCCTATCTGCCGGCGATGCCCAGGCTTGACGGGGATTGCCTGTTTGACGAACTGGGCATGAGTGCGCCGGAGGAATATCTTTACAGGGCAGAGTTCGAGGACTGGCAGGAATGCGAGCGCGTGCAGCGCACCAAATCCAGAAGAAAGCACGACAAGCAGCAGATAACCAAGCTAAGGGCGCTGGGTGAAGTGGAATTCAGGGAGTTCGGCCCCGGAAAGGAAGCGCTGGAACTTATCGAGGAGATGTTTGCGCAAAAGGCATACCGTTTTGAGCAACTTGGTATAAAAGATCCGTTTGCGGATAAAAAAACCCGTGAGTTCTACAAGGACATGTTTCGTAAAAACAGTGAGTTGGGTTCAAGACTTCAGACATTGAATCTTGATGGAAAAATGATCGCGGCCAGGTACAACCTTTTTCATGGAGACAGGTTTTTCGTATTGATAACCTCCATGTCGGAGCAGGAAAAAATA
>WFPQ01000229.1 GCA_015487515.1 Hyphomicrobiales bacterium
AATATGATCTAGGCTTCTTCGACGAAAAGGAGGACAGAGTAGAACCAGCAACAAACCCGTTCACACCGGAGAAGGTGTAAACCATCTCTCCGGTATAATCTGTAAACCATGTAACAGGAATGGACCCTCAGGACAGTGGCGGAGAGACAGGGATTCGAACCCTGGAGACGATTCCTCGCCTACACACTTTCCAGGCGTGCGCCTTCGACCACTCGGCCACCTCTCCGTTCATGTCAGTCAGGCAGAAAAGCCACTCGCACATAATAATTTTGGCCATTGCCAAAATCAAGACTGATGCATGGCCAGCCTGACAAACGATAACCGGCAGGCCCTTTAAGAAATCCCGCCGAACGGCGCGCACTATAGCCTTGTTTGGTAACAGCGCAAGCCATGTTTGCCATTAAATGCAAAAGCCAGAAAAATGAACAAAATTTGCCCAAGCTTGCAGGCCAGTATCAATATGACGGAAATCAAATTCACCCGGACGGCATCTGCTTCAGGGACAATTTAGGAAGATGATACGTTTTATTCTGCGCATGACCGGTACCTGGATGATGGGAATGAGCCTGATATTCATGGTCATGGATGCAACCCGCTCCCTTGCCGCGTCGGATCTTGTTACAACAAGTATTGGCAATATATGGATTCTGGCCCATGCTGAAAGCCTGTCATGGCTGCAGAACGAAGGAACAAGGGGTTCACTTCGAATTGTATGGGAAATGATTGGCGTTCCCCTGCTGCAATGGCCAGGATGGGCCGTGCTGGGATTGCCGGGCATCATGCTGGTTTTTGCAGGCCGCAATGAAAACCGGCAATGAACAGAACCGGGCAACGAATTTCAGGACTGTGGTTTTGCAATTGTTGCAAAACGGATTACAACAGATCCATCAGACAAATGTAACGGAACCACGTGGCGGCCATAAGACTTTGGAGATTTGACCATGAAAATAATCCGAGGCATCTCAGCGGTGCTTGGCACCATTACAACACTGATCGCCGCCATGGCGCTGATTTTTGAAATAATGGTCTGGGTTCCCGACGGTTCGCGGGCATATGCTTCCCTGGGGCAGGTATGGTTTCAGAACGACCCGTTTGCAAACCTTTTCAATACACCGAGCCTGCCCCTGTTCGGAGCCATAATAGAAAGAAGAATAAGCCCGGCCCTTTGGGACCCGTTCATAGTAACCATACTGGGCTGGCCCAGCTGGATGGCCTTGCTGTTCATAGCGGTGTTTTTCATCCTGTTCAGTTCGATTTTCATAAGGTTTTCACGCTCCGGGAAAAAAAACGCCTGATGTTTTCCCGGATCCACAGAAAAAAGCCGGCGCCGGCACAGAAGGATTTTGCCGGTTCGCCATTACGCCATTTCCTCTCGGGTCACCCCCTTTCAGGCCCTTTTCCCAAAGGTTTTCAATCCGTATCCCTTGGAATGGGATGCTTCTGGGGCGCCGAACGGCTGTTCTGGTCCCTTGAGGGGGTTCATGTGACCGCTGCCGGCTACCAGGGCGGTTTCTTGCAAAACCCTTCCTACGAGCAGGTCTGTTCGGGCAGGAGCGGACATGTGGAAGTGGTCAGAATCATATTTGATCCCCTGGTAATTTCATTTGAAAAATTACTGAAGGTCTTTTGGGAAAATCATGACCCGACCCAGGGAATGCGGCAGGGCAACGACGTGGGAAGTCAATACCGTTCGGCAATCTTTACCAGCAACCGGTACCAGCAGGACATGGCCCGCCAGAGCAGGGATGCGTATGAAGCCGTCCTGAAGGCAAACGGATTCGGCCCCATAACGACCGAGATTGCCGATGGAGAAAAATTTTATCCTGCCGAGGAATATCACCAGCAATACCTGGCCAAAAACCCCAATGGTTATTGCGGGTTGAAGGGAAGCGGGGTCGATTGCCCCCTTGACATGGCATGAGCATTTTTGAGCGTGAAGCGTTCGAAGAATTCATCTTGAGCCTGAAATCGGTAACAATAGCTCACCAGTGGGGGGACGCATCAGTGAGCAAGGTGGGGGGCAGGATTTTTGCAATTTTTTCCATATGGGGCGAAGGTGAAAAATGGAAGATCGCCTTCAAATGTTCAGACATGAGCTTTGAGATATTGCAAGAACTGGCAGGGGTCGAACCGGCCCCCTACCTGGCAAGGGCGAAGTGGGTGCAGGTCATGCCCGGGTCGGAACTCGGGGAAGACGACATAAAGGCCTATATCGTTGAAGCCCATCGCCTGATTGCTTCAGGGCTCACCAAACGGGTCAGGAATGAACTTGGCCTGATGAACCTGGACTGATGAACCTGGACTGATGTCCGGCGAGCTCAAAAATCCTTGAAGCACAGGCTTCCATGGCTCAGTCCTGTTGTTCCGCGGTCATTGGCACCACTTCATAAACATCAAAAATCGAGCCGGGCAATGTTATGTCCCTGAGCCATTCGGGCAGGTTGCCATCGGACCACAGGCGGACAAAGGAATCCCCGGCCGCATCAGAAAGCCCTTCCATTTCCGGAAGATAGCTGCACACGACAACCAGGGAAATATCCCGCTCGACAAGAATTTTCCTGGCCTCGTTGATGGGCAGGTTGAAAAATTGGAAACTGTCAATAATTCCCCTCTCATTGCGATGGTACGGGGCTCCGACCACCGCATGGGGAGTAAACAGCAAAAGATGGGCCCCAAGGTCGATCGGAGCCATGATCCGGGTCCCCTCAAGCGAAGCCAGATCGGCAAAGGCATCGGGCTGCAGACAGTCGTTTCTGGTCAATTCCCGGGAAGCAGATATGAGGGTCTGTCCCGCCGCCTCGTCGCCGCCCCGGGGCAGTACCAACCCGGCAAGCATGGCAATGGCCAGACCGGCAAAAACCAGCCACGAACCGACCAGGGACAGCATGGAAAGCAGGCCGGGGGATTGCAGATATCTTTTTCTGGCAACCAGAATGGCCCAGGCGGCAACGGGCGCAACCATGCCTGCCACCAGCCGGGCTCCCCTTATCTGGGCAATCACGACCAGGGTGGAAGCAAGCAGGAACAAGCCCAATACCAGCCATTGCACCTTTTTTTCCCTCCCTGAAGGCAAAATGAAAAATGCCAGTACCACCAGGGCCGCCAGGGGGGGGACAATTATGCCAATGGTATAGGCAGGAAGGGCCGCCAGCGAATACCAGACAGGCTTGGCCTCGACAATCTGGGAAAGCCAGTTCCTGGCCAGCCAGGGATCAATCTGCCCGTAGGGTCCACCGACACACTGGGGATAAACCGCAAGCAAGGCGCCAACCATCAGCAGACCCAAAA
>WFPQ01000230.1 GCA_015487515.1 Hyphomicrobiales bacterium
ATCATAATCCCCGCACATGCCCGCATCCCCCACCAGGCCCGTTCCGCCCCCAAGAATCCTGTGATCGGCGGTCGGAATATGGGTATGGGTACCCACCACCAGGGTGGCCTTGCTGTCAAGAAAATGCCCCATGGCCTGGGTTTCGGAGGTGGCCTCGGCATGAAAGTCCACTATGATCGCATCCGCCACCTCCCCCAGGGGGCAATCGGCAATGGTCCTTTCAACCGCCGCAAACGGATCATCCATCGGGTTCATGAACACCCTTCCCAATGCATTGATGACCAGCACCTGATGCCCGTTGCGTCCCCCCACCAGCGCTGCTCCGCGCCCCGGGGTGCCATCCATGAAATTTACCGGCCGCACCAGCGTCTGCTCCCTTTCGATGAAGGACATGGTTTCCCGCTGGTCAAAGGCGTGATCCCCAAGGGTTACCACATCGGCCCCCGCCTCCGTCAGCATGTTGAAATGAGCCTGCGTAAGGCCGCGGCCATGACTGGCATTCTCCCCGTTCACCACCACGAAATCGAACCGGTGATTTTCTATCAACAGGGGCAGGTGCCGGTTTACGGCCTCGCGCCCGGACCGGCCCACCACATCCCCCAAGAAAAGTATTTTCACGATATCATTCCCGTTCTTCCTTCCAGCGCCCCGCCGTTTTCGGTAATGACCTGTTCCAACGGCACATCATGAAAACTCGCCGGAACGTTTTCCAGTTCCTGGACCCCGAAGGCAAGGCCGCACAATATCGGCCTTTTTTCCATTCCGGCGATGGTGCGGTCATAAAAACCCTTGCCATAACCCAGCCGGTTTCCCTTCCTGTCAAAGGCCAGCAACGGCAGGACAATGAGATCGGGAACCAGCAACCGCGACCTTTCATCCGGCTCCCTGGTGCCAAATGCCGCCGCCACCAGCCTGTCCTCTCCCTCGAATTTCCTGAATATCATGGGCCTGTCATTGCCGGCGATGCATGGCAGGCAGACCTCGTTCCCCATCTGTTCCATTTTTTCAATCAGTCCCAGGCAGTCCAGTTCATCCCCCATCGGCCAGTAAAGGGCTATGGTGGATTTTTCCGGCAATTCCACCCCGTCGGCAAAATTGCTGACCGCCCTTGCCGAGGCTTTCCGGCGCAATTCCCTGCCCAGAGCCGCCCGCCGCGCCAGGGCCAGCTTCCTGAGCCTTGACTTTTCCTGCTGGATTTCTTCTCGGGAAATTTCTTGCCGGGGGACAATGTCGGGATTTTTCAAGCGGCAGCATCCGGTTTCAATCAAAAGCGCCGCCGCGGCCGTGGATGCACCAATCCCGGGAACCTACAAAAGTAGGTGGGCACCGTATATCCAGGCCCACGAGCCTGGTCAGGGACAGTTCCCCAAAGGACCGTAAGGCCCCGGACAATTTGCACCTTCACGAACCGGGCAGCGGAACAGATATAATGGCAGCAATGAGTTTTTCAAAGCGGTTTTTAAGCCCCCCGCCAGCCAGATCCTGATTGCCGGCCAATCATTCATCCACACCCTGACCCGCCCCCTTGCAGCTTCATGCAGGCCCGTTCCTTGCAAATATCGGTTCCTTGCAAATATCAGTTCCTTGCAAATGCCCGGCCTTTGCATATCACCCGGACAATTTTTCAAGCCTTATTTCGCTACAACCGGCTGCCCGGCCGCCGTTTCATCTATAACCACTGCCACTGCCTCTATCTTTCGGGCTGTCTCGGCCAGATTCTTGGCAAATTTCATTTCAAGGGCCCGGGACTGCCTTATTATGTCTTCCCTGTCGGCAATCACCTGATCGATCTCCTTGCGCAACTGCCCTATCCTGTTTTCCGCCGCCACCAGTTCGTCCAGAATGGCAATTCCGGCCATCACCGTCAGCCGGTTGTCGCCAATTTCGCCGAACGATCCCTTGAACTGCTCGACCTGGGCATCAAATCGCGCTGCCAGTTCCGCCAGGTGCTGCTCCTGCCCGTCTTCACAGGCCATGCGGAACTTTCGCCCGTTTATTTCAACGCTGACTTCAGCCATCCGGCCTCTCCTCTTCCTCCAGTACGGACCTTACTTCCTCCATGGCATTGACCAGCCGCCTTGAGACCTCCGAGGCCCCCTGGTCCAGCTTTTTGGCCCTGCCTGAAACCACCCCAAGTTCACTGGCCAGCATTGCCCGTTCCTTTTCGAGCTCGGCCACGTCATTTTCTATCCTTGCAATGGAACGCACCCTGCCATTGAGGGAGCGCAGACTGCTCTCCAGCCTGTTCAAGGCCTGTTCCACCCTTTGTTCCGCCAGGACATATTCTTCACCCTCGGGCTTTTCCTCCATTTATCAACTCTCCCTGTGTGGCCTCTTTTACCCGTGATGATCAACAACCGGCAAAATCAACAAGATCCCTTATAATTCCCTTTGCGTGATTTTTTTGACACGAATCCAGATAATTGTTCCTGATTTCGTTCAGGATCACGCCCCGATTCTCCATTGCAACCTGTCAATAATGACGCAATTGAGATCAACACTCAATTGACTCAATTTATTGACCCCGTTATGTGTCTGGCACTTTCACCGCCCCTGCAAGCGTTCAGCAGACGTCTGTGCAAATTGTCAGCGCATCTACGACAGGAAGCGCCGCGATAAAAGAAGCAAAAACCATGTCAGATTCCAAGTCGGCAATTGCTGCAAATTCCAAGAAACACAACGCCATGGCCAACGCCATACGCATGCTTTCCCTCGATGCGGTTGAAAAGGCCGGCAGCGGCCACCTGGGATTGCCACTGGGAGCCACCGACATTGCAACGGTCCTGTTTTCGAAAATAATGAAATTCGACCCCAAGCAACCCGATTGGCCGGATCGGGACCGCTTCGTGCTTTCGGCCGGCCATGGATCCATGCTGCTTTATTCGGCCTTGCACCTGCTAGGATATGAAAATGCCAGCCTCGATCAGCTGCAAGACTTTCGCCAGCTTGGGGCCAGAACTGCCGGACACCCCGAATTCGGGCATCTGGACGGTGTCGAAACCACCACCGGCCCCCTTGGGCAGGGCATTGCCAATGCCGTTGGCATGGCCATGGCCGAGGCCAGTCTCAGGGCCCGCTTCGGCAAGAAGATCGTTGATCACTTCACCTATGTGCTGCTGGGCGATGGCTGCCTGATGGAAGGCATATCCCACGAGGCTGCCGCCCTGGCCGGCCATCTCGCGCTCAGCAGGCTGATCGTTCTATGGGATGACAACGACATCACCATAGACGGCCATGTTTCCCTGGCCGACAGCACTGATCAACTGGCCCGCTTCAGAGCCTATGGCTGGAATGTGGTTTCCGTGGACGGGCACAATGCCAGGGAACTTGAAACCGCCTTGAGGCAAGCGAAAAAAAGCGACCGGCCAACCTTCATCGCCTGCAAGACCATTGCCGGGTTCGGCTCCCCGGCCCGGGCCGCAAGGGCCAAGGCCCATGGCGGGCCTTATGGCAAAGAAGAAGCCATGGCCATCCGCAAGGCCCTTGACTGGAACCACGGCCCCTTTGAAATCCCCGAGGACATCATCGACGACTGGCGCCTTGCCGGCCTGCGCTCCACCAGGAAGCGGGTTGACTGGGAACAGCGCCTTGATGACCTGGATACGGAAACCGCCGCCGAGTTCAACCGGCGCTTAACCGGTGATCTGCCCCCCGCCTTCGAAGAAGCAGTCCTGGAACTGAAACAGAAGCTGGCGGAGGAAAAGCCGGCCATGGCCACCCGCAAGGCTTCACAGCTTGCCCTTGAATCCATAAACCCGGCCCTGCCCGAAACCATTGGCGGTTCCGCCGACCTGGCCGGTTCCAACCTGACCAGAACCGCCGGTCTTGAAGATTTTTCAAGCGAAAAACCGGCCGGACGCTTTGTCAATTACGGGGTGCGCGAACATGCCATGGCTGCGATCATGAACGGCATGGCCCTTCACAAGGGGCTCATCCCCTATTCCGGTGGATTTTTCGTCTTTTCCGACTATTGCCGCCCCCCCATCCGCCTTGCCGCACTGATGGGGATTCGCGTCATTCACGTAATGACCCATGATTCAATCGGCGTGGGCGAGGACGGACCAACCCACCAGCCCGTGGAACATCTGGCCTCTTTCCGTGCCATGCCAAACATCAATGTATTCAGGCCGGCAGATGCAACCGAAACCGCCGAATGCTGGCAACTGGCCATAACCCGGCGCGATGCTCCTTCGATTCTGGCCCTTACCCGCCAGTCCGTTCCCTGTCTGCGCAACGAGTTCGAGGCCGAAAATCTTTGCGCCCGCGGAGCCTATGCGATTTTTGGACAGGCCGATGCCGACGCGCTGATCTATGCCAGCGGCTCCGAGGTCTCCCTTGCCGTTTCCGCCGCAAGAATCCTTGAATCCGAGAATATTTCCACCCGGGTGGTTTCCGTTCCATGCCTGGAACTTTTCCTGGAACAGGATCAGGATTACATAAGGCAAATCAGGGGAACTCCAAAAGCCCTGGTTGCCGTGGAGGCCGGCGTTGCCCAGGGCTGGGACGGGTTGCTTGGCGATGGCGGACAATTTGTCGGAATGGATGGTTTTGGAGCCAGCGCCCCGGCCGCCGACCTGTTCGAACATTTTGCCATCGACACAGCTCACATTGTCAGCGCCGTCAAGAGTCAGCTATAGACGGCAAGAAAAGTGACCGGATCCGGGAACCATATCATTTCGAGTTGAAACAGTTTTTCCAAGGAGAGCAAACATGGCGATTCGCATCGCAATCAATGGTTTTGGTCGCATAGGCCGCAACATCCTGCGTGCCATAATCGACGAGGGCCACCCCGAACTACACGTGGTGGCAATCAATGATACGGGCTCTTTGGAGGTGAACTCCCACCTGATGCGCTATGACAGCGTGCATGGAAAATTTGGCGGCACCGTCATCGAAACCAAAGACACCATCGACGTCGGGCAGGGCCCGATCCGTTTCACCGGCCAGCGCGACCCCAGGCTGCTGCCCTGGAACGAACTCGATATCGATATCGTAATGGAATGTACCGGCCGTTTCACGGACCGGGATTCGGCCCAGTGGCACCTGGATGCGGGGGCCAGGCGCGTGCTGATCTCGGCTCCCGGCAAACAGGCCGACATAACGGCGGTCTATGGGGTCAACCACGACCAGATAACCTCCGGCCACAAGATAATATCCAACGGCTCCTGCACCACCAACTGCCTTGCCCCGCTGGCCAAGATCCTTAACCACAGCGTCGGCATCGAAAAAGGCTTCATGACCACGATCCACGCCTATACCGGTGATCAGCCGACCCTTGACCGCTCCCACAAGGACC
>WFPQ01000231.1 GCA_015487515.1 Hyphomicrobiales bacterium
AAGCTGACTGATCCTTGTCGATGGCGCGCCCGTCCCTTTCGGAAACGGTGGCGGTTCGAATTTCGGCAATTACCTGATCGATGTTGCGGGCCCGGGACCTGATGGCCCCGCTCAGAGGAAAGCAGCCAAGGGTTCTGAAGCGCACCCAGAGCTCCTGCACCTGTTCGCCGCTCCTTAACCGGAGCCGCTCGTCACGGGCCAGGATCAACATGCCGTCACGTTCTATGACCGGCCGTTTCCTGGCAAAATAAAGCCCGACAATGGGAATGTTCTCGGCCCTTATGTAGTTCCAGATATCAGTTTCGGTCCAGTTGGACAGGGGAAAGGCCCTGACACTCTCGCCCCGGTTGATCATGCCGTTATATATGGACCACAGTTCGGGGCGCTGGTTTCTGGGGTCCCACTTGTGTTCGGGAGTGCGAAAGGAATAAATCCTTTCCTTGGCCCGGGAGGCCTCCTCGTCGCGACGAGCACCGCCAAAGGCCGCATCGAACCTGCCCCTGTCAAGGGCGTGAATGAGGGCCTGGGTCTTCATGATGTCCGTATAACGGGCCGAGCCGTGACTGAAGGGGGTTATGTTCTCGGCCCGGCCGCGCGGATTGGTATAGGAAATCAGGTCAAGCCCGTGTTCCCTTACCGTCCGGTCGCGAAATTCGATCATTTCCCTGAACTTCCAGCCGGTATCTATGTGCAGCAGGGGAAAGGGAATCCTGCCGGGATGAAAGGCCTTGCGCGCCAGGTGCAGCAATACCGATGAATCCTTGCCAACGGAATAGAGCATCACCGGATTTTCAAACTCGGCCACCACCTCGCGGAAGATGAAAATCGCTTCGTTTTCCAGCGCCTTGAGATGGGGGTCAAGGGGCGGCTTCTGTTCTGCATGGGCCGGGGTCTGCTGCGTGGAAACCGCCCCCCGTTCTGTCTGACCCTGTTCTGTCTGACCCTGTTCTGTCTGATGAATATTCATGAAAACAACCTGACTGGAGTTTTTGAAAGAATGACCGTCCGCCACGGCAGGGCAGGGCTCATGCCCCAGGGCTGACCGCCCTGCCGGAAATGGTGGCCGCAACGGCCTCTGCCGGCTCGTGCAGGCCGCATTCCTGATTCTGGTTTTTTTCCCACCACCAGCGCCCGGCCCGCTCGTCCTCGCCCGGCCTGATGGCCCTGGTGCAGGGCTCGCAGCCTATGGAGGGGTAATTCCTTGCATGCAGGGGGTTTACGGGTACCCGGTTTTTTTCGACCAGTTCGAGAATGGCAGAACGGGAAAAATCGGCCAGTGGATTTAATTTTACCAGCGAGAACTTTTCATCCCACTGGGCAAATTCAACCCGGCTCCTGTAACCGGACTGACCGGAGCGCAACCCGGTAACCCAGGCACCGGCCCCCTGCAGGGCCCGCTTCAGAGGGGCCACCTTTCTTGCCTGACAGCAGGCCTTGCGGGCCTCGACACTGTCATAAAAACCATCAAGACCATATCTTTCCACATATCTTTCAACATCCAGGGCAAGGGGTTCGACTTCCTCTATTTCCAGGTCAAACCTCCGGCCGGTATCCCTGATGAGTTCAAGGGTCTGGGGAAAGAGCCGGCCCGTCTGCAGGGTGATGATCCTGATGTTGCGGGCCCCGCCGGCAATGGCCCAGGTCAAAAGCTGATCCTCGATCCCGAGGCTGGTGGTAAAAACGGCACCTTCAAAATTCTGTCCGATCAGGGCCAGGCGCCGGACCAGGGGCAACGGGGCCATTTGTTCATTCAACTCCTTCAAAAGATCTTTCATCTGATTTTGCCCATGACTTTTCTTGTCCATGACTTTTCTTGTCCATGACTTTTCTTGCCCATGACTTTCCCAACTTGCCCGAACGCCTTACCGCCTTCCTAACCGGCGCACGGGCCGGCGAGGCAGGCAGGTGCACCATTGCAGCCCCGATTCTCCCTGGTGCGGACCATGACCCGATGCCGGACCCGGCCGGGCCCGGCCTTCCCGGGACTGCTGGCGGAGTCTGGCGGTATTTGGAAAACTTGGAAAGAAACAGATTTCTATATTTTGAAGCACACCGGAAAGATTGTTGTGCGGCAAACACAAAAGGCAGCGCTGGTGTTCCAGACATTCCGGTTTGCCCCTCATTGAAAGAATAAATTTCTAGCAGCATCGGGGAATTTGGAACCACAAGCCACGACAGGAGCAGAACGGGTCCTATAATCGAATAAATTTCCATTCACCGGGATGCAGGCATGAAGTTTTATCCGATTTTTCTGAACCTTGAGAACAGGAATGTGCTGGTTTGCGGAGCCACGGAAACGGCAGCTGCAAAGATTCGCCTGCTCAAGAAAACCGGAGCCCGAATAAGGGTCTTTGGCAGGAATCCGACAGGGCAGATAAAACGCTGGAGCAGGGAAGGAGTGCTGAAACTCGTCACAAGGAACCTGGCGGAAAGTGATAT
>WFPQ01000232.1 GCA_015487515.1 Hyphomicrobiales bacterium
AAAACTTGCCGCAAAAAAAACCACATCGTCCGATCTGGGAGATATTCTGGCCCGGTTGCTCGCATGGGAAAAATAATTTTTTCCGGCTAACGGATTCTTCTGACTCATGTTTTCGGAACATGGGCAATTTTCCATAAAAACGGGTCTGGACAGAGCCGGCAAAGTTGATTCAAACTTGTCATTCCAAGGGGAAAATCATCCAGAAAAAGGTGATGGGGTGGAAGAGCAGGATTCCGGGACATCCGAAACAGGCGAAACGGGAAGAATGCCTGCCGGTGCGGCAAAAACCGCAAGAACCGGCCAGATAGCAAAATCCCTGTCCCCCACGGGTCTTTTGTCAGCCGGGACCTTTCCCTCAAATTCTTCCTCTTCAAACGTTCTGAGCCCCATGGCTTCATACCGCAATGCCCGTGGCTTTCTGGGCATCTGCACGTTTTCAATACTGGCTTTCACGGTTTTGCTGATTGCCATGCCTGCCTACCTCGAATTGCCGCTTTCCCTGCCCGTGGCTACCACCATGGCAATAGGCCTGGCATTGGCCGCAATGCTCATGGTGACAGGATATGGGCTGCTTGTGCAAAACCGCAATCTGCAGAAACAGGAAACGACAATCCTGGAACAGCAAAAACTGATTGCCACCATGGCAGGGCAGATAGAAACCCTGAAGGACAGGCAGAACAACCTGAGAAAAGCCCACCGGGAAGAAAAACTGCGGGCCGAAGAGGCTCAAAATTCAAAGGCAGCGTTTCTGGCCCATCTGAGCCATGACATACGCACCCCCCTGAACCACATAATCGGCTTTGCCGACCTCATATGCCACCAGGCTTTCGGACCCCTTGGGGACGAACGCTATCTGGGCTATGCAAGGGACATAAAGCAATCCGGGGAAGGCTTGCTAAGGGGAATTTCCGGCATTCTGGAACTATCGGAACTGCAAGCGGGAAGCAGGATACTGAACAGCGAGAAAATCATCATCAGCGATCTGCTGAACCATGTCCGTAACAAGTTCAGCGATCGGGCAAAACGGTGCGGGATAAGCCTTGATGTCGAATGCTGCTGCGAGACCGTAATGTTCGGGGACAGGGCGGCAATCGAGCGCATCATGGCAAACCTGCTGGACAATGCGGTGCGTTTTACGGCAGCAGGCGGGCAGGTGCGCGTGGGAGCATGGCTGAACGATGAAGGGGTGGTGCTGGAGGTGAGCGATACGGGAATTGGCATGGCGAAGGAAAAACTGGCCAGCCTGTTCGAGCCGTTCTCCCCCGGGGATGCCTCAAGGAGCCGGGATCGCCAGGGCATGGGAATGGGACTGCCCATAGCACGGGCCATTGCCGAGCTCTGGGGAGGGGAACTGGCTGTTGACAGCATGGCCGGAATAGGAACCACGGTGGCGGTATCGCTGCCGAGCAAGGTGGCGGATATCTGCCCGGATACGAGGGCTGCATAAGGAATATCGAATAAATATCGATTTTACCGGCCTGCCATTCGCCCCATTTCAAACCTTTGCTCCCCCGAACCACTGCTCACTGGCGACCCTGACCTGTTTGCGCATCAACAGAACATCCTGTTGCAAACGTTCAAAATCCGGGTAATTGGTCAGTTGGGCCAACAGTTCCCTGAATGCATCATTCCAGCTTTCCGGGGCAAAGGGACGGCTCAGGCAGGCCGCAATCACCTGGATTATAGACCCCATCACATGATAGGCACGGGCCAGTTCCCTTCCTCCCGAAAGCAGTTTTTCAGCTTCAAGCCTTTCAAGCACCGCCCCGATGTCACCACGAATATCAACCAGCAGGTCAGGATAAAGCAGAACCGCAGACTGGGCCATGAACTCCATGTCCATGAGGCCGTTTTC
This sequence comes from Hyphomicrobiales bacterium, assembly GCA_015487515.1. Taxonomy (GTDB): domain Bacteria; phylum Pseudomonadota; class Alphaproteobacteria; order Rhizobiales; family Devosiaceae; genus DROE01. The sequence continues at coordinate 1,856 of WFPQ01000232.1, forward strand.
AGCCAGCTTGAGATCAAATTCGTGGCGAGGCGGGCGCTCCCTTGCCAGCCTCCGGCGCATTTGCACCACGTCCTGCAATATTTTTTTCCTGTCGGACCGGCCGGCCAGAATCCGCTCTATATCGGCATTTATCAGATCACCAAAATCTCCATCCCCGTAAATGATCCGGGACCGGGTCAGGGCCAGGTGTTCCCAGGTCCATGCCTTTTGCTGCTGGTAGGCCACAAAGGCGGAACGGGAGGTGGCAAGGGGACCGGCATTGCCCGAAGGACGCAGGCGCATGTCGACCTCGTAGAGAACTCCCTCGGCCGTCTGGGAGGAAATGGCCGAAATCATTCTCTGGGTCAGGCGGGTGAAATAAAGGGGCTTGTCCAGGGGGCGCTCCCCGTCAGAGCTTTCAGAACTCCCCGGGGCATCATAGAGCAGTATGACATCCAGATCAGAGGATGCATTCATCTGCATGGAACCAAGCCTGCCAAAGGCCAAAAGGGCTATTCTGGCCCCTCTGACGCTGCCATGGCGCTTCTCGAACAGGTCGCGCACCCTTTCGAACAGGCGGTCAAGAAGGGTGGTGGCAAGAACGGAAAACTGCCTTCCGGCCAGTTCAGGGGAAATGGTGCCCGAAATCAGGCCGGCAGAAATCAGAAACCGCTGCTCCTGGCCAATGATGCGGGCACGCTCTATCATGTCCTCGAAACCCTTGGCCTCGGACAAGAAGGCCTCAACCTTGTGCATCAATATCCGGGGGTCGATTATCTCGGCGGTTCGGGCCGGATCTATCATGCCGTCAAGTACATGGGCCCGCCTGATGACCGCATCGGCCATGCGCGGGGCCGATGCCATGAAGGCAACCAGAAGCTGGCAAAGCTGATGGTGGGCCCTTAGCATGGCAAACAGTTGCACCCCGGAGGGCAGACGGGAGAGAAAATCATCGAAACGCTGCAGGGCCATGTCGGCACTGCCGGTCCTGGCAATGGTCTGCAGGAGCGATGGCATCAACTCGGTAAGATGGGCCCGCGAGGCGGCAGCCCGGGTCGCCCTGTAACCCCCATAGTGCCATTTCTTTATGGTGGAAAGGGCCTTTAGGGGATCAGAAAACCCAAGGCGGCCAAGGGTTTCAAGGGTTGCCGGGTCGTTGTCCGAACCGGTAAAAACCAGGTTGCCCATCTGGGAGGCCAGCTGGTCCTGACCGGAAAACAGCTGACCATAATTGGAAATCACGATGGCAAGATTCTTGCGATATTCCCTGGCAAATCCTTCAAGCCGGTCATGACCCATGAGCAGGGAAATGTTCTTAAGGCCATCGCCATGTTCGGGCAGAGTATGGGTCTGTTCGTCATTGAGCATTTGCAGACGGTTTTCAACGGCACGCAAAAACCAGTAGGCCTGCGCCATCTGCCGGGCCGTTTCCTGATCGATCCAGTTGTTCAGGGCCAGCATTTCAAGGGCCTTGCAGGTGGGAACAACCCTTAGGGAAGGCTCGCGCCCGCCGGCAATCAATTGCTGGGTCTGGGCAAAGAACTCGATTTCACGAATGCCCCCCCGGCCAAGCTTGACATTATGCCCCTCAAGATTTTCGTCCCCCACACTGCGGGCCATGTTGATCTGACGCTTCATGGCCTGGATATCGGCAATGGCGGCATAATCAAGGTGCTTGCGCCAGATGAAGGGAGAGAGATCGGAAAGAAAGGCCCGGCCAACCGCCAGGTCACCGGCCACGGGGCGGGCCTTTATCCAGGCGGCGCGCTCCCAGTTCTGGCCCCTTGATTCATAATAGGCCAGCGCCGCATCTATGGAAATGACGACCGGGGTGGAGCCGGGGTCGGGGCGAAGGCGCATATCGGTGCGAAAGACATAGCCATGGGCGGTTCTTTCCTGCATCAGGGTCATGGTCTTGCGAATTATCCTTGACCAGGTCTGAAGGGACCTTTCGGGCCGGGCAAGGGGCGCGGCGGCGGGTTCGAAAAAGGCAACCAGGTCGATATCGGAAGAATAGTTGAGCTCCCGCCCCCCGTGCTTGCCAAGGGCAAGGATGCAAAGTCCGCAGTTTTCAGAAGTCAGCTCCCTGTCCCGGGAAGCAAATTTATTTTCTGCCACTGCCTCATCAACACAAAATTGCAGGGCAGCCTGCAGACTGGCATCGGCAAAGTCGCTAAGGGCGGCCGCAGCCCGCTGGCTCGACCACAGCCTGCCGGTTTCTGCAATGGCCAGGAGCAATGCCACCCGGGCCTTGGCCTGACGCAACCTCATGGACAACTGGTACTCGTCAATGGTCCGAAAGGGAATATCACGGACCAAAAGCAGAATGTCCTCCAGGGAAGCCTGGGGATCCTGCTGCAATATCTCGAGCAAAAAACCGGAATGTTTCCTTGCCAGATCAAACAGGTATGGAGAAACACAAAACAGGGGCTGCAAAAGCAAAAGCGCCGGCTCCATGAGCCGGTATTGGGATTTTGAAAATGAATCAAGCCATGCCTGAAAAGCCGCGTTCGCCGGAACCGGGGGCAATGGTAAAAGCTGATCCTTCATGGGATAATTCCAAAAATCAATTGCGGAAAACTTAACTGTCAGGGGATTTTTGGCAATGAAATAATGGCACAAAGACCGGGACCCGATGATGCCTTGAAAGCAGCAGCGGACGGATTGTTTCTGATCACAAGACTGCCCTTGTGCAATTTTGCCACTGCCGAAACCAGGGCAAGGCCAAGGCCGGACCCGGTTTCGGTGCGGCTTTTTTCGAGCCGGACAAAACGCTCAAGAACTCTCTCGCCCTCATGGGCGGGAATGCCGGGGCCAAAATCACAAACCGAAATACGAACCTCTCCTGCGTCCTGTTCCACGCGAACAATTATTCTTTTTAATTCATCGGACCTTTTACAGGGGTCCGAAACATCATCCTCTCGTTCGCCATCATGCGCAGTTCGGGAACCCGGTTGCCGGGCCTCACTGCCAAGAGAATATTTTATGGCGTTCTCGAGCAGGTTGACCAGGGCCTGGGAAAGCAGTTCCCGGCTAGAATTCAGGTAAATCCCGGGCTCCACCTCCAGTTGCAGGAGACCGCCCGCATCCTCTATGGCCGGAGCATAAAGGTCACAGACATCAAGGACCGTTCTTGAAACATCAACCCTGCCCAAACCGTCCGAATGGGCCCCGGCTTCAACCCGGGCAATCAGCAACAGGGCATTGAAAGTGGAAATCAGCCGATCGCTTTCGGATATGGTCTTTTCAAGAGCCTGCCTGTGATCCTCGTCGGTACTTCCCTCCCTGAGGGCAGCCTCGGCCTGGTTGCGCAGCCGGGTAAGGGGAGTCTTGAGATCGTGGGCAATGTTGTCGCTGACCTCCTTCAGACCCTGCATCAGGCTTTCTATGCGATCAAGCATCTCGTTGAGCCCTTTGGCCAGTTCGTCAAACTCGTCGTCCCTGCTGGTGATGGGAACCCGTTCTGACATGTTGCCCGACATTATCTTTCTGGAAGTGGCGTTGATGGTTTCGATCCGGGCCAGAACCCTGCGGGCGGTCAGGACGCCGGCAAGGGCGGCCAGCAGAATTATGCCGATGACCCCAAGCAGCATGGTGCGAACTATGATTATGGTAAAATCGCGGCGCTGGACGATATCGCGCCCCACCACCAGGCGGAAACCGTTTTCAAGAATCAGCGAGCGCACAACCGCCTGGGCCTTGCGCTGGGCACGCTTGCCATCCTCACTGGCGTCTGCATTGTCCGGACCGGAAAGCTCAAACCCCTCGAAGGCGCGCTGGGGAGAATAGGAAAACGAATACTGGCCCGGCTCCAGCAGGATATAGCTGGGAATGAAACGGAAATTGCCGGCCACCATCTGCCCGGAGGGATTGCCAAGGTAATAAATGCCCCTGCCGGGCTGATTGGAAAGACGCTGCACGGCAACAGCCAGGGCTCTTGTACCGCGCTGGCGGTTAAGATTGCGCAACTGGCGGATTTCCCAGGCCACATCGCGGGCCTGAACACGCTGAATTTCAATAGAGGACTGAAAACCGACATAGCCAAGCAAGGCCACCGAAAACACCACGAACATGAGAATGAACAACGCCGTCAGGCGCACGGTGGTGGTCCGCAAAAGCTTGAAAAGGCTATGCACGGATCATGTACCCGGCACCGCGGATGGTCTGCAGCAATTGAGTCTTATGGCCACGGTCTATCTTGGCGCGAAGGCGCGACATGTGAACATCAATGACATTGGTCTGGGGGTCAAAGTGATAATCCCAGACATTTTCCAGCAACATGGTGCGGGTAACAACCTGGCCAGAATATTTCATCAGATATTCAAGCAGGCGGTATTCGCGCGGCTGCAGGGAAATCTTCTTGCCTCCCCGCGTAACCTCCCTCGACAAGCGGTCAAGGCAAAGGTCGCCGACCTGGAAAACCGTCGAGGCCTCGGACGGGCTGGAACGGCGGGCCAGAACCTCTATGCGTGCCAAAAGCTCGCTGAAGGAATAGGGCTTGGCCAGGTAATCATCGCCACCGGAGCGCAGGCCCGTGACCCGGTCCTCGACCTCCCCAAGGGCAGAAAGAATAAGCACCGGCGTGGTGTTGCCCTCGGCCCGCAAAGATTCGATTATCGAAATGCCATCGCGCCGGGGAAGCATGCGGTCGACTATGAGAACGTCATAGTCCATGCCCGTGGCCATGGCAAAGCCGGTTTCGCCATCTGCCGCATGGTGGGCGGTATGGCCCGCCTCGCCAAGGGCCTGAACCAGGTAATTGGCCGCCTCCCGATCGTCTTCAATCAATAATATCTTCATCGCTCGGACCATAGGAAAAATTGCCATGAAGGGCAATCTGCGGCCCCCTGCATTCTGTGCAGGGGGCCGCAACATCGGATTGTCGGTTTTATTACAGGAGAGGCTAAACCGGCAACCCGAGGAAACGGACCTGATTTCCGCGCATGGCCTTTATCAATATGGTAGAACGTCCGGACTGGCGGGCCGAGGCAATGACATCCTCGAACTCCTGCGGGCTGTCCAGGGCAACACCGTTGGCCTCGAGCAGAACATCACCGCGGCGGAAACGCTTCTGGGCGCCTATGGTGTCTGGCTCAACGTCCAGCACCATGAGACCAGGCCCGCGTTCATTGGGCATCAGGGTCAGGCCGACACTGGTGGGCATGGGCTCTGCGGGAACGGGCGCAGCATCCCGCGGACGCTCATCGGCCTGCTCCACACGCTTGTCAAGAACCACGTTATAGGTGATTTCCTGGCCATCGCGCCAAACCACCACATCGACCGCCGTATTGGGGGCGATGGTTGCAACGGTGCGGCTCAGATCAAGGGCATCATCAATCAATTCGCCATTGACCTTCAAAATGATGTCGCCGGTCTGAATGCCGACCTTGCCGGCCGGTCCACCATCGGTAAGGGCCACGACCATGGCTCCACGGGCCCGGTTCAGGCCAACGCTTTCAGCAATGTCCCTGGTGACGTTCTGCATGCCAACACCAAGGAAACCACGGGTCACGACACCATCATCCATCAGGTCGGTGACAACCTGTTTCACCGTCGTGGCGGGAATGGCAAAGGCAATTCCCACATTGCCGCCATTGGGAGAGGCAATTGCCGTATTGACACCAATCACCTTACCGGAAAGGTTGAAGGAGGGACCACCCGAATTGCCCTTGTTTATGGAAGCATCAATCTGGAGGAAATCCCCATAGGGGCTGGCCGCAATGTCGCGACCACGGGCAGAAACGATACCCGCGGTCACGGTGCCGCCAAGGCCGAACGGATTGCCAACCGCAACAACCCAGTCACCAACGCGGACATCTTCTTCGGCAAATTCGACGAAAGGCATGTCAGTTGCCCCATCGATGCGCAGCAAGGCAAGGTCGGTGCGCCTGTCAGTTCCAACGACACTGGCCGAATATTCGTTGCCGCTATCATCGGTTATGGTGATGTTCTGGGCATTTTCTATGACGTGATTATTGGTCACGACCAGGCCGTCAGCGGAAATTATGAAACCGGAACCGGCAGCCTGAAAACGCCGGACACGCGGGGAATCGGGCCCCTGGCCACGACGATTTTCAAACTGGTCGAAAAAACGGCGCAGGGGATGGTCGGGGGGAAGGTCGGGAAATCTGAAAAAATCCTCATTGTCGAGGCGACGAATTTCCTGGCGCCCGTCGACACTGATCGAAACCACCGCAGGCTTTACCGCCTCGACCAGGTCGGCAAAACTGGCCGGAGCTCCGGCAGCCACGGAAACCTGGGCGCTGGACTGCTGGGAAGAAACCATGAAGCCTACCGTCGACAAGGCAAGCGCCGCGGCAAGCGAAGTGGCAACCAGCCATTTGCGATTGCGGAAAATACTCTGGGTTCGCATGGAATTTGTCTCCTTGAAAAATCAACCCTCAACAGGTGTCATATAAATAGGAAAAGAGACCTTTCCCCATGATTACACCCGCATTAAATTTTTGTAATGCAAGGAAATGCAAATATCGGGAAAACGAAGAGCAGTGAAAACGTATCAAGCCGGAAAACATCAGCCACCAAGAAATGCGCGACGCAGCAGATCAATGGCAATGATTGTAAGGATGATGCGAAAACCGAAACGAAACAGGGTTTCGGGAATCCTGTCCAGAAACAACCCCCCCGCATAGGTT
>WFPQ01000233.1 GCA_015487515.1 Hyphomicrobiales bacterium
CCCTGTCGGTACCGGCATCGGCCAGGATCTTTACAAAGCCCTGCGAGGCCAGCATGGCCTTGGCCCGTCCATTGGCACTGAAGGGAAACTTGCCCACCTTGTAGTCAATTCCCGCTTCCTTCAGTTCCTCTTCGGTCTTGCCCACCGAGGCGATTTCGGGATTTGTATAGACCACCGCCGGAATTACATCATAATTCACATGTCCGGCCTGCCCGGCGAGAATCTCGGCCACCGCCACGCCCTCATCCTCGGCCTTGTGAGCCAGCATCGGGCCCTTTGTCACATCGCCAATGGCATAAATCGAGGGAATATTGCTCTGGTAGGAATCATTGATATTTACCCGGCCCCGGTCATCGGTTTTTACCCCGACCACCTCCAGACCCAGGCCCTGAGTATAGGGAACCCGCCCGATTGCCACCAGGGCAATGTCACATTCCAGAACCTGGCCCGTAATCTGGCCCTTGCCCCCGTTCCCATCGCCTGCTGCCGGCTCCAGCGAAACCTTGAGCCCCTTGGAATTTTTTTCGATGGCAGTAACCTTGCTTCCCAGCTTGAAGTCAAAGCCCTGCTTTGCAAGCATGCGCCTGAATTGCCGTGACACCTCCCCGTCGATCCCCGGCAGTATATGGTCCAGAAACTCGATGACCGTGACCTTTGCCCCCAGCCGGGACCATACCGAACCCAGTTCAAGGCCGATAACCCCGGCCCCGACCACCACCAGGTGCTCCGGAACCTTTGCAAGTTCAAGGGCCCCCGTTGAAGAAACCACCTGCTTTTCATCGATCTCTATCCCGGGCAGATTGGCGCTGACCGAACCGGTGGCAATGACGATATTTTTTGTATCAATGGTTTTTGCCGCCCCCTTTTCTGGAGTAACTATGACCTGGTTGGCAGAAGCAATCGAGCCCACCCCCTTGAAAACACTGATCTTGTTCTTTTTGAAAAGGTAGGCGATCCCGGCAACATTGCCCTGTACCGTCTTGTCCTTGTGAGCCAGCATCTGGGGCAGGTTCAGCCGCGGCCCGTCAATGTCTATGCCCAGTTCATCAAAATTGTGTCCTGCTTCGGCAAACATCTCGCTGGCATGCAGCAGCGCCTTGGACGGAATGCACCCCACATTGAGGCAGGTACCCCCGTGATTGGGCCATTTTTCCACCACGGCAACCTTCATTCCCAGTTGCGCTGCCCGGATTGCGCAGACATATCCCCCCGGGCCGGTGCCGATTATAGTTACGTCAAACTGTTCCGCCATGATTGTTCTCCGTGGGTGAATTTTTCTATCATTGCTTTTGCGTCAGCAGGAGCCGCAGGGCAAGTAAAATCAGCGCTGCCCCCGTAACCCGGTTAAACCATTTGCCCATGCGATAAAATCCGGCCCGGACATTTTTTGCCGTGAAAAATACCGAGACCAGGGCAAACCAGAAAAACAGCAGCAGGGCCATGGAAACGATATAAACCCCCTGCCACATTATGGCCGTCCCGGAACTGACCAGAACCGAGAACAGGGCCACGAAAAACAATACCGCCTTCGGATTGAGCAGGTTGGTCAAGAAACCGATGACATAGGCCCTTGTCCGCGTCTGCCCCTTGCCGTGATTGTGCAGACTCTTGTCCCCGTATCCCGCATCAGCCTCCTGCTCCCCCGGGGGCGGAGCCATCAGGGCACCCGCACCCAGCCATATCAGATAGGCCGCCCCGGCAAATTTAACCACGGTGAAAAGCAGCAATGACTGGCTGATGACGATACCCAGCCCCAGGACCGTATAAGTTCCATGCACCAGTATGGCACTGGCAATGCCGGCGCTGGTCATGATCGCCGTTTTGCGTCCATGCACGATCGACTGGCGAAGCACCATGGCAAAATCCGGCCCCGGCGAAACTGCCCCTATGCCAAAGGCAAGCATGACGGTCAGGAATTCGACCCAGGGAAAACCGCCCACGGCAGCGTTTTGCCCTACAGGTCCAGAACCAGCCTCTGGGGATCTTCAAGGCTTTCCTTTACCCGGACCAGGAACGTCACCGCCTCCTTGCCGTCGACTATCCTGTGATCGTAGGAAAGGGCCAGGTACATCATCGGGCGAATCACCACTTCTCCATCCATCGCCACCGGACGCTGCTGGATCTTGTGCATGCCCAGAATGCCCGATTGCGGCGCATTCAGAATCGGCGTGGACATCAGCGAACCATAAACCCCGCCATTGGAAAGGGTGAAGGTTCCCCCCTGCATGTCGGCCATGGTCAGCTTGCCGTCCCGGGCCGCCCGTCCCAGCCGGCCTATTTCCTTTTCGATCTCGGCAATCGACATCTGGTCGGCATCGCGCACCACCGGCACCACCAGCCCCTTGTCCGTGCCCACCGCAACCCCGATATGGGCATAGTTCTTGTAAATTATGTCGGTGCCGTCGATTTCCGCGTTGATGCTGGGAATTTCCTTCAGGGCATGGGTCACCGCCTTGCAGAAAAAGCCCATGAACCCAAGCTTTACCCCATGCTTCTTTTCGAACAGTTCCTTGTATTGCTTGCGCAGGTCCATGACCGGCCCCATGTCCACCTCGTTAAAGGTAGTCAGCATGGCAGCAGTGTTCTGGGCGTCCTTGAGGCGCCGCGCTATGGTCTGGCGCAGGCGGGTCATGCGCACCCGTTCCTCCCGTTCCCCCTCGCCCACAGCACCAGTTGCATCCCCCCCGGCAACGGAGGCACCACCAGCCGCCGGTGCATCGGTTTTTGCAGCCGCTGCAATCACGTCTTCCTTGAGTACCTGCCCGCGTCTGCCCGACCCGGAAACCTGTGCGGGGGTGATCATTTTTTCCTTCATCATCTTTTGTGCCGAGGGAGAAGGTGGCACAGGAGAAGCTGCGGCATCAGGAGCTGCGGCGGCAGGAACGGCATCAGGAGCTGCGGCATCAGGGGAGCCAGCAGTTTCCGCC
>WFPQ01000234.1 GCA_015487515.1 Hyphomicrobiales bacterium
ACGGAACCTCCATTACCCTGCTCCAGCATGCCGTCCGGGCCAATTCGGCCGAGCAGTATGAGGAATTTGCCAGGACCGTAAACTCCAATTCGAAAAACCTGTTCAATATACGCTCCATGTTCCGCATACGCGATGCGGCCGAAATCGGCCGCAAGCCCATCGACATTGACAAGGTCGAGCCGGCCAAAGAGATCGTCAAGAGGTTTTCAACCGGGGCCATGTCCTATGGCTCGATCAGCCTTGAGGCCCACACAAACCTGGCCATTGCCATGAACTCCATGGGCGCAAAATCCAATACCGGCGAGGGGGGCGAAGAACCGGAACGCTTCATCGTCAAGAAGAATGCCCCCTCCATGCGCTCCGCCATCAAGCAGGTTGCATCGGGCCGTTTCGGTGTGACCGCGCAATACCTGGTCAATTCCGACATGATCCAGATCAAGATGGCCCAGGGTGCCAAGCCCGGCGAGGGCGGACAACTGCCCGGCCACAAGGTAGATGCGGTCATTGCCAAGGTCCGCCACTCCACCAAGGGGGTCGGCCTGATATCGCCCCCGCCCCATCACGACATTTATTCCATCGAAGACCTGGCCCAGCTCATCTATGACCTCAAGAACGTACAGCCAAAAGCCGATATCTCGGTAAAACTGGTTTCCGAGGTCGGGGTCGGCACGGTTGCCGCCGGCGTTACCAAGGCCCGGGCCGACCATATAACCATTTCCGGTTTTGACGGCGGTACCGGGGCTTCTCCCCTGACTTCCATCAAGAATGCCGGATCGCCGTGGGAAATCGGCCTGGCCGAAACCCACCAGACCCTGGTGCTCAACAAGTTGCGTTCCCGGGTCGCCCTGCAGGTCGATGGCGGCCTTAAAACCGGCCGCGACGTGGTCATTGGTGCCTTGCTGGGGGCCGACGAATTCGGTTTTGCAACCGCCCCACTGATTGCCTCGGGCTGCATAATGATGCGCAAATGTCACCTGAACACCTGCCCGGTGGGAATAGCCACCCAGGACCCGGTACTGCGCCGCCGCTTCGTCGGCAAGCCCGAACACGTGATAAACTATTTCTTTTTCGTGGCCGAAGAAGTACGCCGGATAATGGCTTCCCTGGGCTTTGCTTCCATTGACGAGATGATCGGTCAGATCGATGCCCTTGACCGTGAAGAGGCAAACGAGCACTTCAAGGCCCGGGGACTTGATTTTTCCAGGCTGTTCTTCAATCCCATGATGGGCGATGACGTGGGAATATTCCACAGCGAACCCCAGGATCATCACCTGGAAGAAATCCTTGATCAAAAACTGATAAAGCAGGCCGCCCCCGCCCTTGAAGACAGGCAACCGATCAGCATCACCACCGGCATCAGCAATATCGACCGGACTGCAGGGGCCATGCTTTCCGGCCGGGTGGCAGAAAGATTCGGCCATGCAGGATTGCCCGAAGATACCATCCACATCAGGCTCAATGGCACTGCCGGACAGTCATTCGGCGCCTGGCTGGCCCGCGGCATCACCATGGAACTGGAAGGAGAAGCCAACGATTACGTGGGCAAGGGACTCTCTGGCGGCCGCCTGATCATCTACCCTCCCAAATCTGCCAAAAATATCGTTCCGCAAAAATCCATCATCGTGGGCAATACCGTTCTTTACGGGGCCATCGAGGGGGAATGCTATTTCCGCGGGGTTGCCGGAGAACGCTTTGCGGTCAGAAATTCCGGGGCCATTGCCGTGGTCGAGGGAGTCGGAGACCATGGCTGCGAATACATGACCGGTGGCATAGTTGCCGTTCTCGGCGGCACCGGGCGCAACTTTGCCGCCGGCATGTCCGGTGGCATAGCCTACGTGATGGACGAAAGCGGCACCTTTGCCGATCGCTGCAACCTGTCCATGGTCGAACTGGAGCCGGTGCCCGAAGAGGATGAACTCATGGAACGCCACCACCACCAGGCCGGCGACATAGAGCATCATGGCCGGGTCGATGTCAGCGGCGACATGACCCGCCACGACGAGGAACGCCTCCATCAGCTCATCTCCAATCACCTCAAATATACGGGCAGCGAAAGGGCCAGGGCCATTCTTGATGATTGGGAAACCTACCGTCCGAAATTTGTCAAGGTAATGCCGGTCGAATATCGCCGGGCCCTGCTCGAGATCGAACAGAACGCCCAGACCCGCACTCAGAAACGCGCCAGGTAAGGGGAAATCATCATGGGTAAAGTAACGGGATTTCTTGAAATCGAACGCCGGGAAAGCTCTTCACGTTCTGCCGCCGATCGCATCCGCAACTATCGCGAATTCGTCATTCCTCCCAGCGGACAGGAACTGCGCAACCAGGCGGCCCGCTGCATGGATTGCGGCATCCCCTTTTGCCATGATGCCGAAGGGCTGCGCGGCTGCCCGGTAAACAACCAGATTCCCGACTGGAACGACCTGGTTTACAATGGCAACTGGAAACAGGCCTCGGCCAACCTCCATTCCACCAACAATTTCCCCGAATTCACCGGTCGCATCTGCCCCGCCCCCTGCGAGGCCTCGTGCACCCTTAACCTCATCGACGAACCGGTGACCATAAAATCCATCGAATGTGCCATCGTCGACAAGGCCTGGCGCAAGGGCTGGATTCGCCCGGAAATCGCCCGGGAAAAAACCGGCCGCAAGATAGCCGTCATTGGCGCCGGTCCTGCCGGCATGGCCTGTGCCC
>WFPQ01000235.1 GCA_015487515.1 Hyphomicrobiales bacterium
CCCCTGGCGGCAAAAACCTTTTTTGCTTCCTCCCGGCTCCATATTTCCTTGGTAAAGGCGGCCCCCCGCTGAATTATCTCGCTCATTTTCTTTTCTATGAGCTTCAAATCATCCATGGAAAAGGGCTCATCACGGCAGAAGTCGTAATAAAAACCGTTTTCTATCACCGGCCCGATGGTCACCTGGGTTTTCGGCCACAATTCCTGCACCGCCTCGGCCATTACATGGGCCGCATCATGGCGAATGAGTTCGAGTGCCTCCTCATCGTCACGCAGGACGAATTCGACCAGGTCCCCATCCTCCAGTTCATCGCTCAAATCGCTCAACTGGCCATTGCGCCGCATGGCGACGGTCTTTTTGGCCAGTGACCTGGATATCGACTCCACGACAGCGGTTCCGGTCGTACCCTTCCCGTATTCACGGGTTGCACCATCGGGGAATTTCACCAGAATCATCGTTTTGTCTCCAAACCATGGGAATCAGATATCAGGCCACATGCTTTCAGGCCGAAATGCTCATTAACACCTTGGGATTAACGGGGTCCAGCCCCTATTTCCAGCGCCCGTACTTCCATGGAAGGTACCAGCGGGCCCCTTCAGGTTTTTCCTCCGGCACCGGATCATAACCATGGCTGCCCCCGGGCCGGCAGCTGACAAGGCGGGCCAGCCCCATCCAGCCCCCGGCCCAGAAGCCGAAGCGCCAAATGGCATCGCGGGTGAATTCGGAACAGGTGGGCAGGTGCCGGCAACTGCGCCCGGCGAACGAAGAAAGCGTATAACGATAGACATTGATCAAAAAGACCGCCGCAATCTTGAACGGCCAGTCCAGTATCTTCAAAAGAACCTGGAAATAACGGGCCATTTTATCCGTCGGCCCCCGGTTTTTCTTCCCCAGCGTCCTTCGGATTTTCTGTTCCCATGATCTTCGGTTTTCTGGCATCGATCATGTCGAGACAGGCCACCACCGCATCGAAAACCAGCAGGGTCGAGGCATGCCTTGGGGCAAAATCGCGCACCGGCGACAAATATTCCAGTTCCCGCCATCTGCCCGCCGGAGCCTCGCCCCCGTTTTTGAGCATCCGTTCCATCTGCATTCGCAACCGGCGCATTTCATCCCCCGGTGTACCAACGATATTTCTTGCCACTATGGAGGCCGCGGCCTGGCCCAGGATGCAGGCATTGATCTTGTGGGCATATTCAAGAATGTTGCCATCCCTTGCATTTATGTCCACCTCTATGCTCGAACCGCAGATACTGGCAACCCTGCGAACGCTGGCATCCGGTGCTACCAGTCGCTCCATGTCCGGCATGCGGCCGGCAATCTGCATTATCTGCATGGTATAAACCGGCCTGCTGTCCATTATTATAACTTTTGCTTGTCAGAATTGATGCCGGCTTGCGCCACCAAGCCCCCAGCATATATATGTCAGCTATCAGATTTTGTCAGGGCCAAACGTGCCCCAGGGGCAAAGAACCGCCGAAAAAAGAATTTACCCATGAATCAACCCCTTAAAAATACCAGCCAGTTCCTGAAAAAAAAACTTTCGGACGAGGCGGCCCCGGCCAGGCGCCCCTCCAGAAAACAGGCGGCAGATGCCGTAAGAACCCTGATCGCATGGGCCGGGGATGACCCGGAGCGCGAAGGCATGCGGGATACCCCCGACCGGGTACTGGATGCCTATGGCGAGCTTTTTGAAGGCTATGGCCAGGACCCGGCGGAAATACTGGGCACCACCTTTGGCGAGACCTCCGGCTATGACGACATGGTCCTGGTCCGCGACATTCCCTTTCACACCCATTGCGAACACCACATGGTGCCGTTTTTCGGCCTGGTTCACATTGCCTACCTGCCCCGCGACACGGTGGTCGGCCTTTCAAAACTGGTACGCCTGACCAATATCTTTGCCCGGCGTTTCCAGACCCAGGAAAATCTCACGTCCCAGATAGCAAATGCCCTCATGAAAGAACTTAACCCCCATGGGGCCGCCATCCTCATCGAGGCCGAACACATGTGCATGTCCATGCGCGGGGTAAAAACCCCCGGTGCCAAGACCCTGACCCAGCGTTTTGTCGGAACCTTTGCCTCCGACATGGATGAACAGAAGCGTTTCTTTGCCCTGTTGTCCCCCAAAAACCCGGCCACCGGCCTTTAGAACTGAGGCAGCACGCAAATGAAAAGCAGTTTTGCCGACCCCGAATCCCTGGAACCCGATCAACTGGAAGACGGTACGGTCTTTGCCCCCCGTTTCGGCAGGAACGGCCTGATAACGGCCATAGCCAGCCAGGCATCCAGTGGCCGGATCCTCATGGTGGCCCACATGAACCGCCAGGCCCTTGAACTGACCCTTAAGACCGGCATCGTGCATTATTATTCACGATCCCGGGCCGCCCTTTGGAAAAAGGGAGAAAGCTCGGGCGAAATACAGGAACTGGTCGAAATGCGCACCGATTGCGATCAGGATGTTCTTTTGCTCAAGGTCGAACAGGGTGGCCGTGGAGCGGCCTGCCATACGGGACGCAGATCATGCTTTTACCGCCGCATCACCAGAAAGAACGGCTCCCTGGTTCTTGAAACCGACAGCGAACCGCGGCTTTTCGATCCCGGTGATGTCTATGGCAGCAACAACTCTTGAGAATCATTTGAGAATCATTGCCACCACCCAGCAAGCCGGCCCTGACCCTGTATTTTCCTTGCCGGCCGTCCCCCTCTTGCCAGCCGTCCCCCTTGCCGCTGTTTCCCTCACTGCCGTCCCCTGCCCCCCTCGATCAAAGACGGCAGGAAAAACCCGACCACGAAACCGCCGATATGGGCCTGCCAGGCAATTGAGGGACCTTCGCTGGCAACCATCGCCCCATATACCGGTATGGCCAGGTTGAACCCCAGCCAGAACAGGGTGAATGCCCGGGCCCGGGTATTTCTGAACACCCCGGCCATGCTGGCCAGCCTGCGTCCCATGACAATCGTCCGTCCACCCATGGAATCCGTGCCCATTTCAACCGGCTCAAAGACAAAACGCATGGCGGCCCCGGTCAGGGAGGCAATTCCCCCCGAGGCCCCGATAAGAACACTGCTCTGATCGGTCTGCAGCACGCTGAAGAACAGGGCGCCGCCAATGGCCCCGGCAAAAAACACCAGGTAGAACCACAGCCCCCCGTAACGGCGCGCCACCGGGGTACCGAAAATTGCCAGCCAGGCCACGTTGAAAAACAGGTGAGTCCAGCTTCCGTGCAACAGTGCATGGGTTATGGGAGTCCAGAGCAGCGGCAACATGCCACCGACTATGTCCGGATCGACAAATCTTGACGGTATCATGCCGAACCACAGCCACAACCATAACTGCCCGTCATGATCCAGGGCAAATTCGAACGCCGCGTAAATGACGATCAGGAGCATGGCCAGAATACTCACCGCCCCCGGCAACAGGAATATGGGCTGCCCCTGCCCGGCAGAACCGCCATTGGAATCATTTTCCATGTTGAGAGGTTTCCCTTTTCGAAAAGTTCAGGCCGTTCAGGCAGATATTGCGCCCCTGGCCCAGGTTTTCAACACCTAATCCCCAGCCAAGGCAACCCCGTTAACCTTAACGAATGTTTAATGGGGATTTTTCTGCCGGTTTTTGAAATTATGAATCCATCACGGCGATCTTGATCCGGCGCCTGAAATCACTGGGACTGATACGGGGCTGAAATGCAGCGCAAGGCTACGAAA
>WFPQ01000236.1 GCA_015487515.1 Hyphomicrobiales bacterium
ATAGAGGAGCGGTCGGTGGGCCCATCCCTTGGGGCCGATAGCGTGCGGGCAGGGCTGATGGCCGGGATCATAGGCTCGATAGGGGTTATCCTGTTCATGATCGTCAGCTATGGGTTGTTTGGCATTTTTGCCTCCATTTCCCTGATCCTGAACATCATCGTAATCGTGGGGGTGCTGTCCATGCTCGGGGCCACCCTGACCCTGCCCGGAATTGCCGGTATCGTTCTGACCGTGGGCATGGCAGTGGATGCCAACGTGCTGATATTCGAGCGCATGCGCGAAGAAATGGTCGGGGGGCGAACGGTGCACCAGGCCCTTGAAGCGGGTTTCAAGCGGGCCATGGGCACCATTGTCGATGCCAATGTCACGACTTTCATCGCGGCTGCGGTGCTGTTTTTCCTTGGGTCCGGTCCCATTCAGGGCTTTGCCATTACCCTGGCCATCGGTATCTTGACAACCATGTTCACCGCCTACTTCGTAACCCAGTTCATGATCGGGCGCTGGTATGCCTTGAAAAGACCCAAGACCTTGAAAATCCAGCTACTTTCCATGATTCCGGCGGAGACGAAAATTCCTTTCATGGGTGTGCGCAAGATTGCCATCGGGCTTTCGGTCGTGGCTCTTGTCGGATCCATGGGCCTGTTTGGTTTCCAGGGGCTCAATCTTGGCATCGACTTCAAGGGCGGCTCTTCCGTCGAAGTCCAGGCCCTGGAGGGAGAAGCCGATATAGCAGACATACGCTCCAGGCTTGGAGTGCTTGGTCTTGGGGATGTGCAGGTGCAGGGGTTTGGAACGCCCGAGGATGTTCTGATACGGGTCGAGGCCCAGGACGGGGGTGATACTGCCCAGCAGGAGGCGGTGCGGCTTGTTACCACGGCCCTTGAAGCGGATTATGAAATACGCCGGGTCGAGGTGGTTGGTCCCACGGTTTCGGGGGAACTGGCGATTGCCGGGGCCATTGCGGTCGTGGTGGCGATTCTTGCGGTTCTGGTATATATATGGCTGCGCTTTGAATGGCAGTTTGCCGTTGGCTCGATCATTGCCCTTGTTCATGATGTCATTCTGACCATAGGGCTTTATTCCCTGGTCGGTTTCGAATTCAATCTTTCCTCGATTGCAGCCATCCTGACCATAGTCGGCTATTCCCTGAACGATACGGTGGTGGTATATGACCGGGTGCGCGAGAATTTGCGCAAGTTCCGCAAACTCAGGGTCGTTGACCTGCTGGACCTTTCGATAAATTCCATGCTTTCGCGCACGGTTCTGACCTCGGTAACCACCATATTGGCGCTTTTGTCGCTGGTCATATTTGGCGGCGAGGTAATACGCGGCTTTACCATTTCCATGACCTGGGGAGTATTGGTCGGCACCTATTCATCGATTTTCATTGCCGCTCCGGTTCTGCTTTTCTTTGGCCTGAAGACCCGTGAGAACGTGCAGAAGAAACCCGAGGAAAAGCGAGCCGACGGAGCCCAGGTCTGATTTTTGACCAGGTCAGGAAGCCAGGTGAGAATGTGAGCCGGTTGCAAGAAGGGGGACATTATCCCCATCAGGTTCCCATAGATGCCTATGGAAACGGCGGATTTCGATTTGCGCAAATGTCCCACAGGGGATCGTTGCTGTGCCTGCCTGCGGGCATGTTTGCCTGGAATGTGCAAAGGGCCGACCAGATAGATGCAGACAGCCTTGCCCTGGTTCTTCAGAGCCGGGGGGAGATGGATGTGCTTCTGGTCGGTCTTGGTAGGGAAGTGGGCGTGTTTGCTCCCGAATTGCGCCAGTTGCTGCGTGACAATGGCATAATCGCCGACGTGGTGGGAACCGGGGGGGCGGCAAGGACCTATAATATTCTGCTGGCCGAAAACAGGGCAGTGGGGGCGGCCCTGATCAGCGTGCCATGAGGGCTGGCGGAAATGGAATACTGCCTGGATGGCAGGATTGCTACCTTGAAAACCCATGGAAAAGACAAGGAACATGGTCAGCAAACTTGATGCAAAAGAGCAGGCGGGAAATGCCGCATATGTGGCCGGCTTTCTCAAGAATCATGACCTTGACCGCTATTATTCGACCCTGTTCCTGAACGAAAAGGTCAGGGCCGGCGTGCAGTCCCTTTATGCTTTCAGCACCGAGATTTCACGCATTCGTTCCCTGATTTCGGAACCTGCCACCGGGGAAATCCGCCTGCAATACTGGGTTGACCTGATTTCCGGCATCAGCCATGGCAACAGCAGCCAGAACCCCATTGCCAGTGCATTGCTGGGGACAATCAGGCGTCATGATCTGCCAGCTGCTCCCCTGTTGCGGCTTCTGGCGGCCCGGCGTTTCGATCTTTATGATGATCCCATGCCCGACATTCAGAGCCTTGAGGGCTATCTGGGAGAAACAAACTCCATGCTATATCAGTTGGCCTGCATGATGGTGAACGGAGGGGACGGGGCGGGCTCTGTCAGGGCATCGGGGCACATGGGAGTGGCCCATGGGCTGATTGGTCACATGCTGGGCATCGGGCAGACCCTGGGGCGGGGGCAGATCTATCTGCCCCTTTCCATGCTGGAAGCCCACGGGGTCGAGCAGGACATGCTGTTTGCCGGATTGCAGGAAACAGGAAATACGGGGACAGGAATCCCCGAGCTTTTTGCCTCCCTTAGGGAACTGGCCCGGGATCACCTTGGCCAGGCAAGGGCTGCCATTGGGGAATTGCATCCTGGCATGAGGC
>WFPQ01000237.1 GCA_015487515.1 Hyphomicrobiales bacterium
GGGACCGTGCCTCCTGGATGTTCATGGATGTGCCGGCCAGTTCTGTCTCATTAAGCGAAGATTTTGCCTCAAGTTCGGCCAGCTGGCTTTTCAGTTGCGTGCGTTCCATTGCCCGTTCGGTGATCAGCAGCAGGCGGTCCATCTTGAAGGGCTTTTCGATATAATCAAAAGCCCCGCGCCTGATTGCCGAAACCGCGGTTTCCACGTTGCCATGGCCCGAAATCATCACCACCGGCATTTCGGGATATCGGGACTGGAATTCGTCGAGCAGTTGCAGCCCGTCAAGGCGGGAGCCCTGCATCCAGATATCGAGAAAAACCAGGGATGGACGGCGAACGGCAATCTGGGCCAGGGCCGAATCCGCATCATGGGCGGTGCGGGTTTCAAAACCTTCATCCTCCAGAATGCCGGCAATCAGGTCACGAATGTCCGCTTCATCATCGATAATCAGGATTTCATGGGCCATCATTCACTCGCCAGTGTTTTTGAGGTCTTTTCTTTTGCAACCAGATCATTTGCTGCAAAATCGGTCTCTTTCGAGGCATTGTCTTTCGGCCGGACCGTTTTCTTCCCTGCTCGCTCCTGGGCGCCGGACGGCTGGTCACGGTGCCCCGGGGGGGCATCTGCTTCTTCCTTCATATCTTTGGGGCGGGCCCGCAACGGCAATGTGAACCTGAAACAGGCCCCCCGCCTGTTCCCGTTTTCATCGAGGGCATCCCGCAATTCCACGCTGCCTCCGTGCTGCTCGATGATTTTTGCCACTATGGCCAGCCCGAGACCAGTGCCCTTTTCCCGGGTTGTCATGTATGGTTCGAGCAGGCGGGAACGGTTTTCCTCGGGCCAGCCCATGCCATTGTCACATACGTCAACGGCCACGAAATCGTCGAGCAGAGTTGTCTTGATAATGATCCTGGGGTTTTCAATGTTTTGAAGGCCAACATTTTCAAGAGCTTCCACGGCGTTCTTGATCAGGTTTGTCAAGGCCTGCGATATCAGGCGGCCATCAAAACAGGCATATATGGTATTGATGGGAAGTTCGGCCTCGATTTCTATCTGGGGCAGCCTGACGCTCTCCAGGAAAACCGCCTGCCTTATGGTGTCGGACAGGTCTGCCTGTTCCAGGACTGCGCTGGGCATGCGGGCAAAGGAAGAAAATTCATCCACCATGCGGCCTATGTCGCCCACCTGCCTGACGATGGTGTTGATGCACTTGTCAAAGACCTCGCGGTCATCATCGAGTTTTTTGCCATAGCGTTTTCGCAATCGTTCTGCCGAAAGCTGAATCGGGGTCAGGGGATTCTTGATTTCATGGGCTATGCGGCGGGCCACGTCGGCCCAGGCGCTGGTTCTCTGGGCGCTCACCAGGTCGGTTATGTCGTCAAGGGTAACAACGAATCCCTTTGATTCGGTCATGGTTCCTTCGCGGGTAAGTTGCACCTGGTAGGTTCTCTGATCGCTTTCCGGTCCCAGGTTTATCTGGTCTCTTATCTGGCCGTGGCGCGAGGATTTTGCCCGCTCGATTATGGAAGAAAGCTCTGGTACCACCCGGGTTATCTCCCTGCCCATGAGATCGAGTTCGTCTGCTCCGAAAATATCGCAAGAGCGACGGTTTACCAAGGTTATGGCTCCATCCGCATCAAGGCCCACTACCCCTGCCGATACCCCTTCCACCACCGCTTCGGTGAACTGGCGCCGCAACTCGTTGGTCTCGTTGGCATCGAGCAGTTCCTGGCGTTGATTGGCAAGCTGGTTTATCATGCGGTTGAAACGAACCCCCAGATCATGCAGGTCCCCGCTTTTTTCCACTATGGGCACCTGGGTGTCGAGCCGTCCCCTGGAGACCCGGGAGGATGCAATCATCAGGTTGCGTATGGGGTCGATGAAGCGGTTGGCCAGCGCCATGCCGATCCACAGGGCCGCCAGCAGCAGGACCAGGGCCAGCCCCAGATACATGATGCCGTAGGTTATCTGGAAAACCAGCCGGTTTGAGGCATAGAGCCTGTATTCGGAAATGTTCTGATCGGTCAGCTTCATGTATTCTATGACCGCCTGGTCGACAGGACGGGCCACGAACAGGTATACATCGTCATAGCCGCGCAATTTTATGATGGCGCCGACCATGTTGGTATCCCCCGGGGTCAAAAGGGTTGGCACCCCTTCCTGAACTTCCTTTATTACCGCCAGGGGAAAGGCGGGTTCGGGGCCGGGCACGTTTATCTGGGCCCTTAACAGGGTGTCACCATCGCGGGATACCAGTTGCGTGAACGGCAGTGACCTGGTGGTTGCCAGGGCCGTAAGAACCCTTTGAAAGCGCACCCGGTCGGTTTCAAAGGTTTCCCGGGCCGTTTCAAGCTCGGTTGCAACCCATATGATGTCGTCCCGCAATACCTGGGCATGCTCCAGAAGATAGGAGCGGGCCACCAGGCGGGAGTTTTCAACGATGTCCCGGGTTCTTTCCGAAAACCACTGATCAAGCCCCTGGTTCAGGGTAAGGGCGGCGAACACCGCAATGAGCAGGGCGGGAACCGTTGCCACCATGGCAAACAGTCCGACCAGGCGCGAACGCAGCCGGGCCCCCGACTGCTTGCGCATGCGGGCCTGCACCATGACCACTATTTCGGTCAGGACCAGGGCCACCACCAAAATGACCAGCAGCCCGTTGGCGATCCAGATGGCGGTCCATACCCTTGGGTTTGGTTCTATGGTGCTGGCCCCGGTCATTATCCAGAAAGAGCCAACGGCGACGATGACGGCAATGATGATTATGAACAGGCCGAGAATGCGAATTGCCCGATAGGTGTTCGTTTTCAATGGCCTGGTTGAGGGGGTGTCCCCCGGACCGGTACGGATTCCGGTTTGGCGGTCGGGTCTTTCCATCCGGTTCCGGTCAGTCATTTCCTCCTCAACGGGGGTGGATTCAGAAGGTTTTTTTTCAACAGCTTCCTCTTCGTCAGCTTCCCTGTCATTCATGTCTGGTGGTCTTGAAACCATGGGGCATCATCGTCCAAAAATTTTCAGGTCATCAAACTGAACCAGTTTGTCCCGTGGTTCAAGAATATTTGCCTTAAAAGCATGGCCTGCCCACGGGGCCAGGCCACTCATCCCTGAAAAATGAGCCGTTGCCAGCCCGACCTGAGCCATTTGATGTCAGCCCCTTTTGGACTGGCGGGTGATCTTTATATTATGGGTCTTGATCTTTTTTCTCAGGGTATTGCGATTGAGGCCCAAAAGAGTTGCGGCCTTTATCTGGTTGCCATTGCAGGCATCCAGTGTTCTGGAAATCAGCGGACCCTCTATCTGGGTTATCATTTCCTGGTAGAGTCCGCCCGGAGGCAGTTCCGGCTCATATTGCAGGAAC
>WFPQ01000238.1 GCA_015487515.1 Hyphomicrobiales bacterium
CCCGGCCAAGCTGGCCGTTTATCCCCAGTATTGCCACGGTGCCCCCCGTGCCGGTTTTTTCCGCTTCAACTTCTGCCATTGCCTTTGCTCCTCTTTGGGATCAGTTAAAATCCATCGCCAGAACCACTTGTCTTGCCCCGATGATATGCTATGCATGAGCATGGAGAAATTCACATATTTTGCATATTTGATATTCAATAATGAATAGATCATCTCCGGACTGGACCCTGTGGCGCAGCTTTGATGCCGTAATGGAAGCCGGCTCCCTGTCGGGGGCGGCCCGCAAGCTGGGCCTTTCCCAGCCGACCGTCGGCCGCCATGTCCAGTCCCTTGAAAGGGAATTGTCGACCACCCTGTTCATCCGCACCATCCGGGGTCTTGAGCCAAACGCCAATGCCATGATCCTGTTCGAACAGGTAAAAGCTGCCAGGATTTCCCTCACCGAGGCGGCGATTCTGGCAGAAGGGGCCAATAACCGGCTTTCCGGATCGGTTAGAATCAGCGCTTCCACCGTCACCTCCCATTACATACTGCCGAAGATGATCACCCGGATCAAAAGGCACTATCCGGACATAAAAATTGAACTGGTACCATCGGATTCGGCAGAGAATCTTCTGATGCGCGAGTGCGACATAGCGGTTCGAATGTTCCGCCCCACCCAGCTGGAACTGATTTCCCGCAAGATCGGGCAGAGCCCCATTACCTGTTGTGCCCACGATGTTTATCTTGAGGAAAGGGGAGTTCCAGAAAACATCACGGAGCTTTATGAACATGACCTGGTGGGATTTGACCGCTCCGATCTTTTCATTTCCGTGGCCAAAAGACTTGGCTTTGACCTGAAAAGGTCGGATTTTTCCCTGCGCACCGACAGCCAGACTGCCATGTGGGAGATGATCAGGGCCGGATTTGGCATTGGCTTTGCCCAGTCAAAACTGGTACGGTCCGAACCTGGAATGAGGGCAATTTTGCCCCAACTGACCATTCCTCCGCTTGAAATATGGCTGACAACTCACCGTGAGCTGTTCACCAGCGCCAGAATTCGTGCCATCTATGACATGCTGGGCGAAATGCTTGGCGATTGTTTTTCCCGGTGATAGTCTTTTGAAAAAAATGGAAATTGAAAAATGGGCCTGACCCTTAATATCCTGATCATAATATCCATGGTCGCCCTGGTTCTGATTCTGGCCGCAGGCCTTTGGAGCATGTTCAAGGGCGGCGGTCGTCTGAGCCAGAATCTGATGCGGGCCCGGGTCATAGTGCAGCTGGTCGCCGTTTTATTGCTGATAGCATTTGCCTTTGTCATGGCAAGCGGCGGCTGATAGCAAGATGGTTACACTGAACAGGATATATACCCGCACCGGCGACAAGGGCGATACCGGACTGGTCAATGGCCCCCGCCGTTCAAAGGCTGACAGGAGGGTTCAGGCCTATGGAACCGTGGACGAAACCAACGCCTTTATCGGCCTGGCCCGCACCCATGCCTTGAAACTGGCCCGCTTTGATTCGGTTCTGGCCCGCATTCAGAACGATCTTTTTGATCTGGGCTCCGATCTGGCCACTCCCATGAATGATGAAAACGGGGGGCGCCCGGCCCTGCGCATCAGCAAGAGACAGATTGAATGGCTCGAACACCAGATTGACCGGTTCAACGCTGACCTGGAGCCCCTTGAAAGCTTTGTATTGCCTGCGGGCACTCCCCTGGCCGCCGCCCTGCACGTGGCCAGAACCCTGGCAAGAAGGGCCGAAAGGGATTGCGTCAGCCTGATGAATGCCGAACCGCAAACCTCCCCCGATGCCCTGGTTTATCTTAACAGGCTTTCGGACCTGTTGTTTGTCCTGGCCCGGTTTGCCAACGAAAAGGGCAAGAACGACATATTGTGGGTGCCCGGCAAACATTCAGGACAGGTCTGATGCACCACGTTCCGGCCGAATGCCGGCTGGATAAAGACACCAAGGGATGATGGCCGATGTTTCTGCCCCTGCATGACACCAATCCCAAGAAGCACATTCGCTTTGCCTATGTGAACTATTCCCTCATTGCCATAACCAGCCTGATATTTTTAATCCAGTTTCTTCTGCCCGAGCGCGCCAGCAACGAACTTGCCATATATTTTGGCATGATCCCGCTGGTGGTGCGCGATATAATACCCCAGCCCCTGCCCTTCATTCCCGATCAGTTACCCCTGGTAACCTATGCCTTCCTGCATGCCGACTGGATGCACCTGCTTACCAACATGCTGTTTCTGTTTGTTTTTGGCGACAATATAGAAGATGCCATGGGCCATTTCCGCTATTTCGTGTTTTACCTGGCCACGGCCATACTTGCTGCCATCTCCCACATCTTGATGAACATGACCTCAAGCGGCCCCCTGATCGGGGCCTCGGGGGCAGTGGCCGGAATATTGGGCGCCTATATCGTGCTTTATCCCCATGCCAGGGTATTTGTCCTGGCCCGGATCATAATTCCCGTTCCCCTGCCGGTCCCCGCCTTCTGGTTCCTTGGGTTCTGGATAGCCACCCAGTTTTTCTA
>WFPQ01000239.1 GCA_015487515.1 Hyphomicrobiales bacterium
ATTTTAAGATCATAAACCGCGCCGTTCCCCCCGCCCTTAGAACCCTTGGCTATTCCGAAAGTGAAATCGCCGAAATAGAAGCCTATGCGGTCGGGCACGGCAATCTTGACCAGGCCCCCTCCATCAATCCGTCCAGCCTTGGGGCCAAAGGATTTGGCGAACAGCAGATCAAGGCCCTGAACGAGGCCCTTGCCTCGGCATTTGACATAAAGTTTGCCTTTAACAAGTGGACCCTTGGCGAAGAATTTTGCAGGACCACCCTTGGCCTTGACGATGAGCAACTGAATGATTTCAATTTTGACATGCTCTCCCATCTGGGCTTTTCCAAACTTGATATCGAGAATGCCAACGTCCATGTCTGCGGAGCCATGACCCTTGAGGGCGCCCCCCATCTGAAACCAGATCACCTGCCGGTTTTCGATTGTGCCTCTCCCTGTGGCAAGCTTGGCACCCGCTACCTTTCGGTTGAAAGCCACATCCGCATGATGGCGGCGGCCCAGCCTTTCATTTCCGGGGCCATTTCCAAGACCATCAACATGCCAAATGATGCAACGGTGGAGGATTGCAAGCAGAGCTACATGCTGAGCTGGAAACTGGCCCTAAAGGCCAACGCCCTTTACCGGGACGGATCCAAGCTCTCCCAGCCCCTTAATGCCTCCATACTGGCCGATGACGATGAAGATGCGGCAGAGGCCGCCGAAGAACTGGCAGCCAGGCCGGTTGCCGAAAGGGCCCAGGTGGTTTCCGAGCGCATCGTTGAGCGCATCGTTGAGCGCAGTCGCGAAAAGATACCCGACCGGCGCAAGGGCTATACCCAAAAGGCCAATGTTGGCGGCCACAAGGTCTATCTGCATACCGGGGAATATGATGACGGGCGCCTGGGAGAAATTTTCATCGACATGCACAAGGAGGGCGCCGCCTTTCGTGCAATGATGAACAATTTTGCCATCGCCATTTCCATCGGCCTGCAATACGGTGTGCCGCTGGACGAATTCGTCGAGGCCTTCATTTTCACCCGTTTCGAGCCGGCCGGCATGGTCACCGGCAATGACAGCATCAAGAACGCCACCTCGATTCTTGACTATATTTTCCGCGAGCTTGCGGTTTCCTACCTGGACCGCTCCGACCTGGCCCATGTCATTCCCGATGCCGGATCTACGTCCATTGGTGGTGGCGTAAAGTCCGACAAGGGCGAGCGCACCACGGGCAAGGGCGCGGTATCGGCCGAACAGTTCGTATCCAAGGGCATGACCCGGGGACGGGTCGGCAAGGATACCAAACTGATGCTGGTCAGCGCCGAAAAGGAAACCGGAGATGGGCCGGTCCATTCCATGCAGCAGACCGCCGCCACCGCCATGGCTGCCAGCACTGCCAGTGCCGCCAGCACTGCCAGTGCTGCCGGTACTGCCGCCACGGCACTTAAAAACAATGATAACACCGTAAGCGATTCGCACCTTGAAACCCTGCTCGACCCCCAAAATCCTGCCCCCCAGAATGATGACAATGTCTCCTCCGGCTATGCCGCCGGCAAGGCTGCCCCCAGAACCGAAGACAATCTGAGGGCAGAAGCGCAAATGAAGGGTTATGTGGGAGAGGCCTGCGGCGAATGCCAGAATTTCACCCTGGTACGCAATGGCACCTGCCTCAAATGCGAAACCTGCGGTTCAACCACCGGATGCAGCTAGCAATACATCCCCGGCAGGGACCAGCCCGCCGGCGCGAGGCAATATAAAGCCCGCCGGCGTAAGGCAGCATAAAGCCTGCCGGCAAGGAAACAAGATCGCCCCGGCAGGGGAGCGGGACTTGGTCACCCGTTATCCCAATGATTTGAAAGGCCATAAAAACGACAGCCCGCTCATGGTTTTTGAAACACGGCCCCGTAATGATATGGGGGCAGTTCGACGGCGTTGATAAAAACAAGCCCGGATGGTTCCACAACGTTTCTCACATCATCTGCCGACATGCGCAGATCCAGGCGCGGGCCGCGGGGCTGACCGAGCACCGTGGTCTTTTCTCTTGGCAGAACATGCCAGTTGACCACGACAAACCTGCCTTTGGGCTTCAGAACATCATATGCATTCTCTGCCATTCGGGTTTGTTCGGGCACGCCATGAAAGGTATTCGCAATCAGAACGGCATCAACTTTTTCCGGTACCAGATTTGCCATATCCCTTGCATCCCCTTCAATCCAGACACAGTCTGGAGCCCTGGAATCTGCCAGTGCCTGCTTTGCCATGTCCAGCATGCGGGGATCAATATCAATCGCATAAACCCGCCCGTTCAGTAAAACCGACAAGGGTACGGTAAAAAGCCCGTTGCCACAGCAAAGGTCAATAACAACCATTCCCCCGCGAATTCCGACCGCCTCCAGCACCCCCGCCGGATCAGTCCACAATGCCTGCCACCAGTCCGGATCCGGCATGGCCGTTGCAGGAAATGATTTCTTTTCATCGTACATTTGATTTGGCTCTTTTACCCGGACTTTCAAAAGCTAATACGCAAAAACGTCATTCTTCAATGCCGCCGTCATGATGCAACATTATCATTTTGCCGACAAAACGGGGTTTTGCCGGCTGAAGTTAAAGGGAGCATGGCAGTTCCCGGGGTCAAGGCCTGAATTTTTTTTGCAAAAACGCAGATATCCTCCTGCCTGCCTCCTCGGTTTCCCAGGCCGAAACAAGCGCATTGACCGTGCGGTCCATCACCAGATCGTCAATGACAGGTCCCAGATCATGCAACAGGGCCTTGGCGGCAGCAACCGCGCCGGTGGCACATGCCAGGTAAGGCTCCACTTCGGCTTCCACTGCCATGTCCAGGTCGGATGCGGGAACTGCGCGGGCCAGAACGCCCAGGTCTACCGCTTCGCCGGCCCCGAACAATCTTCCTGACATGAACACCCGGCGCGCACGCGCAGCCCCCATGCGGGCCACCACATAAGGAGCGATGGTGGCCGGAATGATGCCAAGTCGGGTCTCGGTCAGCCCCATTTTCAGGTGATCTGCACCAATGGCCACATCGCAGACGCAAGCAATGCCGACCCCGCCGCCAAAGGCGTTGCCCTGAAGCGCCCCTATCAGCGGCTTGGGTATGGTGTTGAGCGCCCATAGCATCTCGGCCAGCTTTCGCGCTTCCCTGAAACGGATTTTTGCATCGGCCTCCATCTGCTCCTGCATCCATGCCAGGTCCCCCCCGGCGCAAAATGTCTTGCCAGCCGCCTGCAGCACGACAACCCGCACTTCATCATCATCCCCCAGTTGCCTTGCCGCCGCGTGCAACTCGCCGATCATTTGCGCTGACAGGGCGTTGTGCTTTTTGGGCCGGTCCAGCATCAGCACCGCCACCCCCCGCTCATCGGTTGATATATTCAACGTCTCAAACATCACCCTGTCCCCAAAATTGTTCAAGCAAGTATTTTGCCAGGGGGGTTTCTTTCAAAACCCATTACCCGGCCCGCATCGCGCGGGCCATTTCAGCCGCCTCTTCAAGTATCCCCATATCCAGCCCGGTCCCGTAACCCAGCCGTTCCAGGTGAGCCGCAACCCTTTCGGTGGCAACATTGCCCGGCGCCCCCGGTGCATGGGGGCAGCCACCCAGGCCACCTGCCGCCGCATCAAACACCCGCACACCCATGGCAAGCGCTGCATCGATATTGTCCAGCGCCCGCCCGCCCGTATCATGAAAATGCCCCGCCAGTCGCTTCACCGGAACCACGCCGCATACCGCCCGGAGCATCCTTTCCAC
>WFPQ01000240.1 GCA_015487515.1 Hyphomicrobiales bacterium
AATCCATACGTATCGGCATCATTGGCGCTGGTGAAATGGGCACCGATCTGGTTTCCCAGACCATGCTCATGAACGGCATCGAAATCGCCGCCATTGCCACCCGCCGCCCGGTTGCCGCCTTCGATGCCATAAAAATCGCCTATGGCAACCGGGATAAAGGACGAGAAGTCTCCACCCCCTCCGCCATGTCGCAGGCGCTGGAAGCGGGCAAGATAGCCATAACCTCAGACCCGGCCCTTATGGTTTCCACTCCCCGGATCGACGTGGTCATAGACGCCACCGGCAAGCCTGGCGTTGCCGCCGACTATGTTATGCTGGCCATGGAACATGGCAAGCACATCGTAATGATGAATGTGGAAGCGGATGTAACCATCGGGCCCTATCTAAAGAGCCAGGCCGAAAGGCTGGGAGTGGTTTATTCCCTTGGAGCCGGCGACGAGCCTTCCTCGTGCATGGAACTGATAGAATTCACCTCGGCCCTGGGGCTTGAAATAGTTGCGGCGGGCAAGGGCAAGAACAATCCCCTGAACCATGATGCCGTGCCCGCTGATTATGAAGAAGAGGCAGCCAGGCGCAACATGAACCCGCGCATGCTGGTGGAATTCGTGGATGGTTCCAAGACCGCCGTCGAAATGGCCGCAATCGCCAATGCCACCGGCCTTGTTCCCGATATTGCCGGCATGCATGGCCCCAAGGCCTGTCGCGACGATCTGGCAAAGGTGCTCATTCCCAGGTCAGATGGCGGCATTCTGAATAATGTCGGGGTGGTTGACTATACCATCGGCAGGGGGGTGGCGCCCGGGGTTTTTGTCGTGGCCCGGGCCAGCCATCCCCGGATAATAGAACGCATGGATGATTTGCATATCGGGCAGGGACCCTATTACGGATTTTTCCGTCCCTATCACCTGACTTCCCTCGAAGTGCCCCTGACCGCCGCCCGCATCATGCTTTATGGCAGGGCCGACATGGTGCCCCTTGCCCGGCCGGTGACGGAGGTCTGCGCCGTTGCCAAGCGTGATCTGGCCGCCGGAGAAACCCTCGATGCCATAGGAGAAACCTGCTATCGCTCCTTCACCATGACCCGGAACGAGGCAAAAGAAAAATCCTGCCTTCCGGTCGGCCTGCTGGAAGGGGGCAAGACCACCCTCCCAATAAGAAAAGGCCAGTTGATTACCACAGAAAACGCCACCCCGGACGTAACGACAAAACTCTATGAAATGCGCCAGAAGCAGGACCAGATGTTCAGGGATATTTAGGTCAGAACCCAGGGGTTGGCCAGCATTGGCCGCCAGCAAGGCCCCATGAACAGGATCTGTCGCAATTGTTCAAGACCCGGCGCCCTCCTCATCCTAAAAGCCATTGCTGCAGGAACAAACCCTGTTTCGATTTTTTGCAATTGGGGAAAAAAAATGAAATTTCGCTATGCAATTCTTTATGTGAACGATGTCACTGCCAGCCTGAACTTTTTTGAAAAGGCGTTTGGCTGCACCACGAAAATGCTGCACGAAAGCAAAACCTATGGGGAACTTGATACCGGCAATACTGTTTTGGCCCTTGCATCGCGAAAATCCATGGCCCGGCCGGGAACATCCCCCTCAAATCCCGATCCGGCAAGACCGGTCTTTGAAATTGCCTTTGAAACTGATGATGTGCAGGCAGGAATTGCCAGGGCGATTGCCGCCGGGGCCAAGCTGCAACGCAAACCCAAAAAAATGCCCTGGGGGCAGACCGTTGCCTATGTCAGCGACCCGGATGGCTTTTTGATCGAAATCTGCACTGCGGTGAAATATAGCTGAGCCAAACCTTGTCAGGAGATATAGTTTGATAAATTCCAGCGATCAGAAAGTGGCGGATTTCCTCAACGATATTCGCCTGTTCAGCGAAGAAAAATCTGCGATTTTACAGCGATGCCGCTCGCTGATATTTGCCATTCACCCCAAGATCAGGGAGCGCATGATGTATGGAGGTATCATGTTCTCACTCAATGAAGATGTTGCGGGAATTTTTGCCCATGAAAACCACGTTTCCATGGAATTCGGGCATGGGTATTTAATGAACGATCCTGATAAAATCCTTCAGGGCAGCGGAAAATTTCGCCGTCACATAAAATTTTCAACAATTGAGCAGATTGAACAAAAGCGGCTGCAATTCTTTTTGCAACAATTAGGATAATGACCTAATCATAGCCCGGCTGTTGCAATTGCTCGACAATTTGCGGAAATGTCTTGATTTTTCCCGGACTTGCGCCAAGCCATCTTTTCATATCCCGGCTCATATGGGACTGATCCGCATAGCCAAGATCAATGGCAATTTGCGCCAGGCTGAAACCTTTTGTCACCTGCCGCGCCGCGCGCCGGACCCGGGCCAGTCCCATCCAGAAACCGGGCGTCTTGCCGGTATTTTTTTGAACCAGCCTTTGCAGGCTGCGCACACTCATTCCAAGATCTTTTGCCACCTCGTTCATGTCTGGCGAGCCGGCGCTCAGACACGATAATGCCTGTTCCGTGCGATCCGAATGGCAGCAGAACTCTTCCAGCAGTTCTTCAACCTGCCCCTGCCCCGCTTCGAATTGTTTTACCGCTCCCAGCAGGCCAATTTCATCAATCAGGGTTCCCGGCCTTAACCGGTAACCCATCATGAAGTCCCCCGCAGCGCTGTTCACCTCATAGGCTGTTTCATCAAGAAAGGTAATGTGCCAGCGCGGTCTTTTCCCCGCCTGCGCCCTAAATAAAAGATCACGGCAACCATCGGGAACAACCACCGAACAGGTCGCCTCTGTTGCCAAAAAACTCCATTGCTGCAAAACCGCATCACTCATTCACAAAGCCAGTTCCCGGTTTTTTCACATTTCTAAAAGCTTTAATTTTAACCTGACTATACTTTGCTCCAGATTTGCAGACAAATGGAACTGACCAAACAAGGCCCCTGCAGCAAGATGATTTATGCCAGCAGTTTTTCCACTACCAGCCTTATGGCTGGCCCGATTTCCCCGGCCCGTTCGGCCTTTTGCGCAATTCCCTGGGCACAGGCTATCAGCACCATTGCATGATTTTGCGGCAGATCACGCCCGCCTTCCTTCAGGGCCATGGCTATTCTTTCCTGCAGCCATTTTTCAAAATCTTGCACCTGCTCCGCTGCAATCCTGCTTTTTTCACTGTAAATTTCCTCCCCGTGGGGGGAGCCTTCCAGCAGGCAGAAAACCCGCTTGTGCTTGGCGGTCAGCGCAAGGGATATCCTGAATGCCAGGTCCCCCTTCCCCCGCAGGCCTTTTTCCACCACTGCCCTGAGTTCGTCAAACAGCCGTTCTGCAACGGCTGCAAACACCGCCTCCTTGTTGGCAAAATAACCATAAAGGGTAGGCTTGGCAATTTGTGCCTCGGCGGCCAGGGCCTCCATGCTGGTGCCCCGCAACCCGTTTTTAAGGACCAGATTCAGCGCCGCATCCAGTATCCTGCTGCGGCGTTGCTCCGGCACACCTTTCCTGGACCCGGCCATTTTTTCAAATGCCGCCATTGCCCCGGCCATCACTCATGATCCCCCTCAACCACCTGCTGTCCCCGAAACATACCCCCATGACATACCCCCATGAACATGCCCTCAGGAACATGCCCTCAGGAACATGCCCTCAGGAACATGCTCCGTTTCCTGACCCTGCACCATTCCGCCTCCCAAAGCACGCCCATGCCCATTTCCATATCCATGGCCCAAAAACATGCTCTATTTCCCGCACCCCTGTCCGGCCATTGACATATTACGGATTTAACGATTACTGTCAAAATCGTTAAATTTTGGAGACATTGATGAAAAAAATGGTCCTGCTCACCGGAATTTCAGGTTTCCTGGGCGGCCATGTCGCCTTGCAATTGCTTGAAAAAGGATACCGGGTACGCGGAAGCGTCCGGGACATCAGAAAAAGCGGCAAGGTTCGCCAGACCCTGCAAAATCACGGGGCAGAAGTTGACGCACTGGAATTCATTGCCCTGGACCTGTTATCCGATACGGGCTGGGCCGAGGCCGTGAAAGGCGTCGACTTTCTGGTTCACACCGCATCTCCCTTCGTCACCTCCATGCCAAAGGACGCAATGGAACTTATCACCCCTGCCGTCGAGGGAACCAGAAGGGCTCTTGAGGCTGCTCTTGATGCAGATGTTTCAAGGATGATCGTTACCTCATCGGCGGTTGCCATCATGCATGGCCACAAAAAGCCCCGCTCCGCCCCATTGAATGAACAGGACTGGACCGACGAGAATTCCCCGGGCCTTAACGCCTACGTCCAGTCAAAGACCATGGCCGAAAAGAAGGCATGGGAAATCATGGAAAAGGTGGGACGCCGCAAGGATCTTGCAACCATTAACCCTTCCCTGATTCTTGGCCCCCTGCTGGATGATGATCCGGGAACTTCCGGCGCCCTGGTTCTGCGCCTGCTCAAGGGGACGATACCCGCCGCCCCGCGCTTCAACCTTTCCATAATTGATGTGCGCGATGTGGCTGCAGCCCATATTGCAGCCATGGAAAACCCCCAGGCCGGGGGAAAGCGCTTTGCCATGGCGGCCGGCAACATGTGGATAATGCAGATAGCCAATGGGATAAAAAGGGATTTTCCCCGATTTGCTTCCAAGATGCCAAAATTTACGATGCCGGACTGGGCTATCAGGATTTATGCCCTGTTCGACAGCTGTCTCTTATACACAT
>WFPQ01000241.1 GCA_015487515.1 Hyphomicrobiales bacterium
CCGTCCACAACTGCCGCATCCTCTGAAACATCCTGTGCCTTGGCCTGCTCGGCAACCGCTTCAGCCGGATCCACATAAGGGGTCTTGCAACCAGGACACAGGATCGGATCCCGGTTCAGGTCATAATATTTCATACCGCAATGCAAACACTGGCGCTTGGTTCCACGTTTATCACTGACCACTGAAAAATCCTCTTTCTGGTTACGGGGCAGACTGGCTTTACCACGAAAATTCTGAAATGTCCGGTTACGCAACATGCAGCGCCCTGTCAAATAATAATTTGAAAACGATTCCTCATGCCGCCACCAGCACAAAACCCCGCCCATACGGACCATGAAATCAGACCATGAAGCGCCTCAGGGACCGGCAATGTTTGACGAAGCATGAGCCTGTGGTTATCAGGTCCTGGTAAACCGGCAAGCATCGGACCGGGTCAGCAGGGAGCTTCCAGTGATAATAGCCATCGACGGGCCGGCCGCATCGGGAAAGGGAACGATTGCCAGGGGCCTTGCCGCCCATTACGGGCTGCCATTTCTTGATACCGGGCTGTTATACAGGGAAACCGCAAGAAAAGTGCTTGAAAAGCTTGATGATCCGAACCTGGGCGACATCGCCCGGGAGGCAGCCCGCAAAATCAATGCCAGCGCCCTTGATCCGCAAATACTTGGCACCCCGGAAATCGCCATGGCCGCATCAAGGGTGGCCCGGTTTCCCGGGGTCAGAGAGGAACTTTTCAGACTGCAAAGGGATTTTTCCCTGCAAGAGGGCGGAGCGGTGCTGGATGGCCGGGACATCGGTACAAAAATCTGCCCGGAGGCTGACGTGAAAATCTTCATAACGGCCGAGCCGGAAATACGGGCCAAAAGACGCGCCGGGCAATTGCAGGGAACGCAAGATGCCGCCTTGGAAAAACAGATTCTTGCCCAGATAAGGGCCAGGGATGAAAATGATCGCAAAAATCCGGCCGGAAGCTTTTTTCCGGCCAAAGATGCCCACTTGCTAGATACGAGTGAATTGGATATAGAAGGGGCGCTTGAGGCAGCGATTGCAATCGTTGAAAAGCATTTGCCCTAAGAGACTGGGCCGGGCCGGCGCACAGATGCAATGATGCAGAAATGCAAATGGTCCCTGGTTCAAATTCACCTCTCCCGGGGCATTACGGCTTTCAGCGGTTTGGCCCTTTATCGGCAGCAGTGCGTGGCTATGGGCATAAATCATCAATCGTGTTTTTCGGGTCCGGTCATGACGGCCGGCTTGGTGCGCTGCCTGGCGCCTGTGCAACAATGGCATTTCCTGCCAATGTTGCAGTGACAGCGCATTCCGCAAAATGCAAATTTTATTCTAACCGTAGGCGTACGACCTAATGGAGATTACATGGCACAGCAAACTGTGACACCCGAAGATTTCGAAGCCATGCTCATGGATTCGTTCATTGATCACGAACCCGTTGAAGGAGCAGTGGTAAAAGGCACCGTAGTGGCCATCGAAAAGGACCTGGCCATCATCGATGTGGGGCTGAAGACCGAGGGGCGCATTCCCCTAAAGGAATTCGGTGCGGCGGGCAAGGATGGCTCGCTGGTTCCCGGTTCGGAAGTGGAAGTATATGTGGACAGGGTGGAAAATGCCCTGGGAGAAGCGGTTCTGAGCCGTGAAAAGGCCCGCCGCGAGGAAAGCTGGGTCCGCCTGGAAAAACAGTTCGAGGCCGGCGAAAAGGTCGAAGGTGTAATCTTCAACCAGGTAAAGGGCGGATTTACCGTCGATCTGCAGGGGGCCGTGGCCTTTTTGCCCCGCTCCCAGGTGGATATTCGCCCCATTCGCGACATTGCACCCCTGATGAACGTTCCCCAGCCCTTCCAGATCCTGAAAATGGACAAGCGCCGGGGCAATATCGTCGTTTCCCGACGCGCAATACTGGAAGAAAGCCGCGCCGAGCAGCGTTCCGAAATAGTCGGGCGTCTGGCCGAGGGGCAAACCGTCGAAGGGGTGGTCAAGAACATCACCGACTACGGGGCCTTTGTCGACCTGGGCGGCATCGACGGGCTGTTGCATGTCACCGACATAGCATGGCGCCGGGTAAACCACCCGTCCGACGTTCTGACGATAGGTGAAACCATTACCGTGCAGATAGTTCGCATAAACCTTGAGAGCCATCGCATTTCCCTTGGCATGAAACAGCTGCAGACCGACCCGTGGGAAGGCATCAGCGCAAAATATCCCGTTGGTGCAAAATTCACCGGCCGCGTTACCAATATCACCGATTACGGGGCCTTTGTGGAACTGGAGCCGGGAATCGAGGGTCTCATACATGTTTCGGAAATGAGCTGGACCAAGAAAAACATTCATCCGGGCAAAATCGTTTCCACCTCCCAGGAGGTTGAGGCAATGGTACTCGAAGTCGATCAGGACAAGCGCCGGATCTCCCTGGGACTCAAA
>WFPQ01000242.1 GCA_015487515.1 Hyphomicrobiales bacterium
ACCATTGACCCCACCGCCTTGAACGCCGCCCCCGACATGCTGGCCGACAGCACCCGTTCCCTTTCCGACCTTGCCGATGGCCAGCAGGGGCAGGGCTGGTGGCTGCAGGGCTATGGCAATTTCTCCGGCTACCAGGCAAACGGGATATATAATGACTACCGCTCCATCAACGGGGGCATTGCAAGCGGGGCCTCGTTCTCTGTCGACCAGAACCTGTCCCTGGGAGGCTTTATCGGTTACCAGGCCAGCCTGCTCGATGTAAATTCCAGATGGGTCACCTCCCAGACCATTCGCGGCAACGGAGTCGTGGCCGCCATATATGGCACCGCCCGCAGCAACAACCTTTTCTCGGACTTTGCCCTTTACGGAGGATTTTCAAGCAATTCCTCGAGCCGCTTTGTCAACGACAACCTGGCCCCCCTGGGCGAAGACTATGCCAATGCCAACTATAACTCCTGGTTTTTGAGTCCCGAACTTACAGTTGGTGCCGATATTGAAACAGGTCAGACCTGGACACTTACACCTTCAGCCACTGCCCGGCTGTCTTCTCAAATGATTGATGGCTATACGGAAACCGGATCCAATGCCAATGCCAGCATCGGTGCCCGCCAGGTCCGGGTATTCGAAGGTGAGCTAGAACTTGCCGCCAGTCGCGAAACAGAAAACGGCACCCTTGGCATTGCCGCCGGCCTGCAATATCGCCAGACCCTTGGAGGAGGCAGCCAGAATGTCACCCTTTTGAGCCAGACCCTGGCCATTCCGCTTGACACTGCCGGTATAGTCAATGGATATGTCGGATTTGATACCAGGTTTCAGACCAGCGATAGCGCCAGCTTAAATCTCTCGGCCAGGGCCGGATATGGCAGCAACAATGCCCTGTCCCTGTCTGCACAGCTGGGTTTTGACGGCAAGTTCTGAAAATTCACAAATATCCTCCTGCCCTAAAAGCCAACAGGGTCATCCCGGGATGACCCTGTTTTTCATGCAGCAGGCAACGGATGCCACAAGCATTAAATGCGCAACTGCAAGCCTATTGCAAACTCTTGCGAACCCCTGCCCCATAATCGGGATGAACCCTGTCGAACAGTTTGCACTGCCGTTCGACTATGTGGTCCGGAACCCCCTCCATGGAAGCGGCTATATTGTCAAACAGGCGCTGTTTCTGGGCATCGTCAAACAGCTCGAACAGGGCCCGCGGCTGGGAAAAATCATCATTTCCCTCCCGGTGATCATGGCGAAAGGCATCTCCCTCAAGAACAAGGGGCGGCTCAAGAACCGTCTTGTCTTCAACCGGCCCGTTCACCGAATTGGGTTCATAATAGGCGTCCACATTTCCACTCATCTGGCCAGTAAAATTCATCAAGCCATCCTTGTGATAATGGTGTACCGGGCACTTGGGAGCATTGACCGGCAATGCCTCGTAATGGGTTCCCAGGCGATAGCGGTGGGCATCCGCATAAGAGAATATGCGCGCCTGCAAGACCTTGTCAGGAGAAAAGCCTATTCCCGGCACGATGTTGGAAGGGGAAAATGCGGCCTGCTCTATCTCGGCAAAATAGTTTTCCGGATTGCGATTCAACTCCATTTCACCCACATCTATCAGCGGATAATCCCCATGGGGCCAGACCTTGGTCAGATCGAACGGGTTGAAGGGGGCATTCCTGGCCTGTTCTTCATCCATTATCTGTATCTTGAACGACCAGCGCGGAAATTCGCCCCTTTCGATGCCGCCGAACAGGGCTTCCTGATAAGTCTCCCGGCTTTTTCCTATGATTTCCTCCGACTGGGCATTGGTATAATGGCTGTGCCCCTGCAGGGTCTTGAAATGAAACTTGACCCAGAACCTTTCTCCCCCATCGTTCCAAAGGGAATAGGTGTGGGAACCGTAACCGTTCATGTGGGCCGGTGAAACCGGCAGCCCGCGGTCAGACATCAGGATGGTTACCTGGTGCAGGCTTTCAGGAGAAAGCGACCAGAAATCCCAGGCCGCCGTGCCCGACCTGAGATTGGTTTTCGGATGGCGCTTTTGCGTATGTATGAAATCGGGAAATTTCAGGGGATCGCGAATGAAGAATACCGGGGTATTGTTTCCCACCAGGTCCCAGTTG
>WFPQ01000243.1 GCA_015487515.1 Hyphomicrobiales bacterium
GGCAAGGATTGAAAGGGCAAGGGCAGCGACAAAGTTGAAAACAGGTGCCTGAACAGCAGCGGCAGCATCCCCGCTGCCACCAGAAAACCCGTCAAACCAGTTCCCGACCGGCGGAAAACCGGAAACCGCCAGTCCGGCAATGGCCAGAGACGCAATGCCCGCAATCTTGATCACGGCCGTTATGCTGGCAGTTCCTTCTATGACCCTGTTGCCCGAAATGTTGATGGCAAAGGCAATGGCAACGAGAATGACCCCGAGAACCGGAACCCAGAAATCACGGTTTCCAATATCAAGAAGCTGCAGGGTATAGGAGCCGAAGGTGCGGGCCACCAGACTCTGGGCAATGACCATGGAAACGAACATCAGTAGCGAGAAGGTGCCGGCCATGGTGCCGGGCCCATAGGCCTTGCGCATGAACATGGCAATGCCCCCGGAAGAGGGATAGGCGCTGGAAAACTTCACGTAGGAATAGGCGCCAAAGGCAACTATTACGGCCCCGGCCAGAAAGGCCAGGGGAAAAATCTCGCCGACAAGTTCGGCGATCTGGCCCATGAGGACAAAAATCCCCGCACCGATCATGACGCCGGTGCCAAGGGAGACCGATCCGATAAGGGAAAGTTTCTTTTGTGAACGCTGCTGCATGGCTTCCCCCGGCGAAATGGCGCCGGAAAGAGTTCCGGCAGGCTACACGCCAGGGAACGCGCCAACGCTCCCCGGCCCTGCATTCTTAGCATGGGCAGTGATGATTGGGCAGGGGGCAGGGACCATGAGCATGCCCAGGCATGCCTGGGCATGACAGTGCCAATTGATGAAACATTGTCTGCCATGGGGCCCTGAAGTGCTGGAATGATCCTGACATTCAGGCTAGCCTGGCCGGTACTGTTCAAATCATTCTGAAAGAAAATTTCATGTGCCTTTCCCAAACCGTCAGTTTTGCCGCCGCAGGATTGCTGCTGGCCGGCGGAGCCCATGCATGCAGCAGGGCATTGGCCATCAACAAGAAATATCTGCCGGTGGCGCTGATGCCTGTATTTGCCGGAATACAACAGCTTGCAGAAGGATTCGTCTGGATGGGAATGAACACGACAAATCCGGCACTGACCCTTCCCAGCGCCCTTGGCTTCATATTCTTTACCTGGTTCATGTGGCCGTTCTGGATACCATTGGGCGTCTACGTGCTCGAGCCGGCGCAAAGCCGCCGAAAACACCTGTTCCTGGCCCTTGCCCTGACAGGCCTGGTTTTCGGACTGATACTGTACGTGCCCCACCTGGTGAACCCGGAATGGATAAATGTTGCCATAAACCGCAATTCCCTGGCCTATGAGGGAACGATGCTCCTGGATTTCATGATGCCAAGACTGGCAACCAACATCCTTTATCTGGGACTGATAATAGTGCCTCCCCTGCTGTCACGCTATCGGCACATACGCTATTTCGGCCTGTCCCTGATAGCCGTGGTACTGGTTGATTACCTGTTCCTGAGCTATGCCTACATATCGTTTTTCTGCCTGCTGGCCGGGCTGGCAACCTTTCACCTGATTTACATAATATCGAACAACAAGTGCAAACGGGAATGCCCGGTGCTGTTCGCCTGACAATGGCATGACCTGACAATGGCATGACCTGACAATGGCATGAAAAGCCGCCCCAGAACAAATGACCCGGCCAGGGGCCGGGCCATTTGAAGGCTTGTCGTCAAGGGTCCGGCATCAGACCGGGGAAGATTCGTACCCCCCCTCCTTGACGGCACTGATCAGGGCTTCCTGATCAAGGCTGGATTCTACGCTGATGGTGCGGTTTTCCAGGTCAAAGCTTACCTTGGCATCTGCATCGGCCTTGGCAATGGCCTCCTCGATCGACGATTTGCAGTGGCCGCAGCTCATTTCCGGAACGCTGAGTTTTGTCATGGAAATCCTCCGTGTTTTCAATATGGCCAGGTCAAAGTCAGATATCATTGATCAGGCCCGTAAGGCCCCATATATATCTGACTGATGAAACAGGTTTACAAGCCTGTTGCACTGGAAGGTCAAGAGAATTCGTCAGCAAAATCATGTTGCAGGCTCAGGCAGATTTGATTTGCAAAATTTTGCTAAAATTTTTATCAAAACAGCGCTTGACCTTCCCCCAACTGGAAGCTTTAAGCATGCTCTTCCGAAATGAATATCCATCCGTCGATATATCAAAAGGCAAGTCAAAATGAGCGTTCAAAGCACAACGTCCTTTCAAATAGAAGGCATGACCTGTGCCTCGTGCGTGGGAAGGGTCGAAAAGGCCCTTACTTCCACGCCAGGCGTAGAAGAGGCCTCGGTGAACCTGGCCACGGAAAGCGCCCGGGTCACTTTCAATGAAAACACTAATCCGGCCGAACTCAGCAAGGTTCTGGCCGAGGCGGGATATCCGGCGGTTGCCAGGGAAGTGACCCTTGACATCGAGGGCATGACCTGTGCCTCGTGCGTGGGAAGGGTCGAAAAGGCCCTGGCCGCTGCCCCGGGTGTCCAGAGCGCCTCGGTAAACCTGGCCACGGAAAGCGCCACCATAAGATATTTCGGAGGTACAACCACTCCCAGCGAACTGGCGGCAGTGGTAACCGGGGCCGGCTACACGGCCAAGGCCAAGGGCGAGGCCGGTGATTCCAACGAAGACCGGTCGGCCCGCAAGGAAGCCGAGGCCCGGCACCTGTGGATGCTGACGATCATCGCCGCATTGCTTACAGCGCCGGTGTTCACGCTGGAAATGGGCAGCTACCTGTTCCGGTTCATCTATGAATTCAAGGAAGAGGTGCTTGGCGTACAAAACGACCGCTATATCCAGTTTGCCCTGACAACAATCGTTCTGTTCGGCCCCGGCCTGAGGTTTTATACCAAGGGTTTTCCGGCCCTGTTCAAGGGGGTGCCCGACATGAACTCCCTGGTGGCCCTTGGAACCTCGGCCGCATGGATATATTCGGTAATCGTGACCTTCGCCCCCTCGCTGCTGCCCGAGCAGGCTCAGAACATCTATTTCGAGGCGGCAGCCGTCATCGTGACCCTGATCCTTCTGGGCCGTTTCCTGGAAGTAAGGGCCAAGGGACGGACCGGCGAGGCAATCCGCAAGCTGGTGGGACTGCAGGCCAAGACCGCCCGGGTAGAACGGGATGGAGAAGTTGTTGAACTGCCAATCGAGGAAATTTCCGTCGGCGACATAATCCACGTGCGTCCCGGAGAAAAGATCGCCGTGGA
The DNA here is from genome assembly GCA_015487515.1 of Hyphomicrobiales bacterium. GTDB lineage: Bacteria > Pseudomonadota > Alphaproteobacteria > Rhizobiales > Devosiaceae > DROE01. Next base: position 3,219 of record WFPQ01000243.1, read on the forward strand.
TGGCGAAGTTACCAGCGGGGCATCCTACGTGGACGAGAGCATGATAACCGGCGAGCCGGTTCCGGTGGAAAAGACCGCCGGAGAAACCGTGGTCGGAGGTACGGTGAACGGAACCGGGGCCATAAAGTTCCGCGCCACCAAGGTGGGCAGCGATACCATGCTGGCCCAGATCATCCAGATGGTCGAACAGGCCCAGGGGGCAAAGCTTCCCATCCAGGCCCTGGTCGACAAGATAACCGGGGTCTTTGTACCTATCGTCATGGTATTTGCCCTGTTGACCGTAGTCGTATGGCTGATCTTTGGTCCAGATCCGGCCCTGACCTTTGCCCTGGTGGCCGGGGTCTCGGTACTGATCATTGCCTGCCCCTGCGCAATGGGCCTGGCAACACCGACCTCGATCATGGTGGGAACGGGCAGAGCCGCCGAAATGGGCGTACTGTTCCGCAAGGGGGACGCCCTGCAATCCCTGCAGGAAGCTTCCATAGTGGCGCTGGACAAGACCGGCACCCTGACGGAAGGACGGCCCGAACTGACCGACCTGACGGTTGCCGAAGGTTTTGACGAGGACGAAGTGCTGGCCCTGGTGGCAGCAGTGGAAGCAACCTCGGAACACCCGATCGCCGAAGCCATAGTGCGGGCCGCAGAAGCCAAGGGCATGAAACTGGAAAAAATCGAGGACTTTGATTCGATCACCGGTTTCGGGGTCGGGGCAACCGTAAAAGGCAAGAAACTGCTGATCGGCGCCGACCGCCTGATGAAACGCGAGGGCATTGAACTCGGGGCCCTGGCCGATACGGGAACCGCCCTTGGCAAAAAAGGCAAGTCCCCGCTTTACGCGGCCATAGACGGCAAGGCGGCAGCAGTGATCGCCGTGGCCGACCCGATCAAGCAAAGCACGCCGGAGGCCATTGACGCCCTGCACAAGCTGGGCCTGAAAGTGGCAATGATAACCGGGGACAACAAGGGAACCGCCCAGGTAATTGCCTCCGAGCTCAATATCGATCACGTGGTGGCCGAAGTATTGCCCGAGGGCAAGGTCGAGGCCCTGCACAAGCTGCGCGAAGACGGCAACAAGCTGGCCTTCGTGGGCGACGGCATCAATGATGCTCCGGCCCTGGCCGAGGCAGATGTGGGCATTGCCATCGGAACGGGAACCGACGTGGCCATAGAATCGGCCGACGTGGTTCTGATGTCCGGTGACATAAAAGGGGTGGTAAACGCCTTTGCGGTATCAAAGCGCACCATGAGCAACATTCGTCAGAACCTGTTCTGGGCCTTTGCCTACAATACCATACTGATCCCGGTGGCAGCCGGTGTCCTTTATCCGTTCTGGAACATAACCCTGTCTCCAATGCTGGCTGCCGCAGCCATGGGCCTTTCCAGCGTATTCGTTCTCACCAACGCCCTGCGCCTGCGCTGGGTCAAGCCGGTAATGGTTGAAGAACCGGCACCGGCTGCGGCCAAGCCGATGCAGATGCAGACAGCACCAGCCGAATGAAAGGACAGCCCTGATGAACATAGGAGACGTCTCAACCCGATCCGGACTCCCGGCAAAGACCATTCGCTATTACGAGGATATAGGCCTTGTAAAACCGCTGCGTGGCAAGAACGGATACCGGACATTCAGGGAACAGGAACTGCACAAGCTGGCCTTTTTGGGCCGGGCCCGGGCCCTGGGCTTTACCATCGAGGATTGCCGCAGGCTGATGGCTCTTTATGATGATGACGATCGCTCGAGCAGTGATGTGAAACGGGTGGCAGAAGAGCACCTGGCCTATATCAACGCCAAGATCGCCGATCTGAAATCCATGTCAAATACCCTCTCGCACCTGATCGAGGAATGCTCGGGGGACAATCGGCCAGACTGCCCCATACTGGAAGACCTGGGGGGTCAGCAGGCGAGCAATTGAGTCAGTGAAATGAGCCGGGCCGGATCAAAAGGCCCGGATCACCAGGGACAGGGCTGACCTGAGCCCGCAGGAAAAAGGGGGCGCTGCCGCAATACCGGCCAGCGCCCCCGATATTTGTCAGCACCATATATCTGCCAGCGCTCCTTGTTTGCCAGAGCTCCTTGTTTGCCAGAGTTCCTTGCAAACCGAAACATTCATGCCATTGCGGCGCCAAAATCAATCCGTGCCGTACTCCCTGGCCCAGTCCGCATAAAAATCAAGACATTCGGCATTGGCCAGTGCCGTCGTGTTTTCAACCCGGCGGCCATGGATGACGTCACGCACTGCAATTTCTGAAACCTTGCCCGAACGGGTGCGCGGAATG
>WFPQ01000244.1 GCA_015487515.1 Hyphomicrobiales bacterium
AAGCCCCCTCCCACAAAAACATCCATAATGCTCCTGATTTGAGACGTACCGAAACCAGTTCTTCATTGTCCGATTTTTCTGCAATGGCACCCGGTGCCAGGTGAAAGCGCTGAATGAAAGTGCCCGAAAAATTTCTTCTGCCCCCCGCGCCAATGAGCTTGTCCTGCCCCACCAGGGTCTCTCCATCTCCCAAAAGTGTAACCCGGCGTTCTATTTCGACCCCATGGCGGGAACGGAATGCCCCGGTACGGGCCAGTATTTCGGCCTCGTTTTCCCTTACATCAAGTGCCGGCTCTGCCTCCTTTGCCAGCAACACTCCGCCACTGCCAAACCTGGCAGAGGAATCCCCATCGATGTTTGGTCCCGAATGGGCCGCACTCTGGCGGAACAGATCCCTTGAATTCCGCAATTCTTCCGGCACCGGCCCGCACGAGCCGAATATCAGGTCACGCCCATGGGAAAACTCCACGGCCAGGGCACTGGCATGGGCCGCAAGGGCATGGGAAGGTTCGGGAACCAGGCCGCTGTCCATTATCACCTTGGCCTGGCCCATTTCGATGATTCCATATCCGCCGACCCGTCCATTGCCCAGAAACCTCTGCCTGCCCTGATTCTGGATGGCAAAAATCAATTCGGCAGGCAATTGCCCGCAACCGTTGAAATAGGCCGGCTCCCCGGTGCTCAGGGTAAGGGCATCAAGAGCCCTGTGCATCTCATCCACGATCGGGTTCAACTCATCCCCGGGTTCTCCCGCCCGCTGCGAGAGCGAAATGCGCAGACAGACCAGTTCTTCGAGCAGGGCCAGCTGATCGGCACTGTTCCTGGACCTGTAAAAACCCCCATCATGCAGATTGGCCTTAAGCTTCTTGCACAAATCCGACACCAGGTTTTCGATCTTCTGGTTATCGCTGCCATCACAAAGGGATATGGCAACCCCAAGCATGGCAGCCATGAGTTCTTCAAGACCGCCCCCCCCATGGGGAGCCCTTATCCTTGCCGCCCGGGCCTGCAGGGAAATGGAATTGAAAATGATCCTGACCTGGGATTCGCTGGCCCCCTGGCAAAGCATGGACAGGTGACGCAGCCAGTTCATCACCCGCCTTGAAACCAGCACCAGGTTCCAGCTTCGTGCATCATATTCCCCGAACCGGCCTATCCAGTCCAGGACAAGGGTTCGGGCGAATTCCCTTTTTTCCCTGCTTCTTGCTTCCTCGAAGTGGCGCAACCAAGCAAACCCGTGCAATTCTTCATACCAGGGCTGATGATCCACCGGGGCGGAAAATGGAGAAACCCCGTGGGTATCCACGAGCTTCGAAGCCAGCAGATAGCGGCCATCGAACATTTCACGGGCCGATTCCCTGTCGCAGGGCCTGTATTCACGCAAACCGGACGAATATTGAATTTCCGACAATCCGGTCCATGTCCAGCGCACCCACCTGGAAACCAGAACCGCATCGATTATCGAATTGCCCGCCTTCCGACTCAAAAACCAGGTCATTGTGACTTACTGCTCAGGACCTGACGAAAATTTGCCGTAAATTTCACAACAAACCCCAAACTTTCCTTCATACGGAGCACCAAAAAGCAACGCCCCAAACGCACGACTCTAGCATCAAATTCGTCAAAATCCATGCAGGAAGGCAATTCTATTCAAAAATCCACCGGATTATGAAAAATCCATCCATTGCCGCATCTTCCACCCCTGCCAGTGCAAGCCCGGTACGTGTTCTTAGCCACCCCCGTTCGTTGACCGCCCCCTCCAGTCCGGGAATCTCGTCTTTTTCCACCGGATGGATTTTCAACCGGGGGAGATTCCTTGAAACCCATCCGGCCTGCTCCTCCCCCTCCTCCCCGTGCAGGGAACAAACGCAATAGATAAGCTGTCCTCCCCCTGCCAGTGACCTGGTGGCATTGACAATCAGTTCGCGCTGCAGCGATACCCGGTTTTCCAGGTCTTTCCTGCCCCGCTGCCACAAAACCTCGGGGTGGCGGCGAAAAACCCCCGATGCCGTGCATGGAGCATCTATCAGTATGCCGTCGAATTTTTCTTCGGCAACGAATTTGCTGCCATCTGCCTCCAATATCCTGGCCGGATAATCCAGTCGCTCTAGATTCTCCCGCAGGCGCTGCAGGCGCCCAGGCGAATTGTCCAGGGCCGTTACCGAATATCCCTCCTTTGCCATTTGGGCGGTCTTTCCTCCCGGTGCCGCGCACATGTCCAGAACCCTTGGAACCCTGATTGCGGCAATGTCCTGCAATCTGAACAGGCGGGCCGGAATCGCGGCGGCCACGTCCTGCACCCACCATTTTCCCTCCCCGTACCCCGGCAACCGAACAACCGGCCTGTCCCTGACATCGACCCGGACACTGTCATGCAATGTGGGCTCTGCCCCCAGTTTCCTGATCAGTCCGGGATCCCTTTCCTTCAGTGTCAGATCAAGCGTCGCCCCCCTCAGCAGGGCTTCACCAAACCTTTCCAGGCTCCCGGCCCCATACTCCCCGGCCCATTTATCGGCAATCCACGGGGGAAAAAGCATATCCATGCCAAGGTTTTTCCAGTGATCCCTTTCCCGCTGGGCCTGGCGCAAAACCCCGTTCATCAACCTGGCATACCTGCCCCCACGCCTGTCCCTGCGCACACATTCCACCGCCAGGTGAATGGCCGAATGCTCCCCGGATTCCGGCAAAAACAGCAATTGGGTCAAGCCGATTCTCAAAATTGCCTCAAAACGTCCCGAACGCCGCGGCATCCCCCGCTCGAGCAGAGAGCCAATGACATGATTCAAATGCCCGTGCCGGCGCAGGGCCAGGGTAACTAGGCGGTTTGCAAGGGCCCGGTCACGCCCATCGGCAATATCATGGCACCCAAGGGGTTCAAATG
>WFPQ01000245.1 GCA_015487515.1 Hyphomicrobiales bacterium
AAACTGCTCAAATTGGTCTGCCGGGTCCGGGCAACCCGGGCGCTTTGCAAAATCCTGGTAACAGTTTCGCACGTTTCGTCAAGGTCTTCATTGACCAGCACATAGTCATATTCGGCCCAGTGCTCCATCTCGATGCGGGCATTCCTCAGACGCCGGTCGATCACCTCTTCGCTGTCAAGGGCCCGGGATATCAGACGGGAGCGCAATTCCCCTATGGAAGGGGGCAGCAGGAAAATGGAAACCATGTCGGCCCGGCGTTTCTCGTAAAGCTGCTGGGTACCCTGGTAGTCAATGTCAAAAACCACGTCCCGGCCATCGGCAACAAGCTGATCGACCCCGGCGGCAGGAGTGCCATAATAATTGGAATGAACCCGGGCCCATTCCAGCAATTCCCCCCGCTCGCGCATGGCTTCGAATTCTGCCATTTTTACAAAATGATAGTCCCTGCCCTCGATTTCCCCCTGCCGCCTGCTTCGGGTGGTGACGGAAACCGACATGGTCAGGTTCTGCTGGTCGGCCAGCAGCCGGCGGGTAATGGAAGACTTGCCGGCACCCGAAGGCGAGGCAATAACCAGCATGACGCCGCGTCTGGAAAATTTCATTCTACAAGCTTTCCATACTCAATTCATCAGGTCCTTCACCATGGCGGGCACGGCCATTGCAATCATTGCGGCCATTCCATTGCAAAAATTCAAGCCCCATCATTCGATATTCTGCACCTGCTCACGCAACTGGTCTATGGCCGATTTCATGTCAAGACCGATTTGTGTCAATTCCACCGAATGGCTCTTGGAGCAAAGGGTGTTGGCCTCGCGGTTGAATTCCTGGGCCAGGAAATCCAGCTTGCGCCCGACCGGGCCACCCCCGGCCACCAGCTGGCGGGCCGTTTTGACATGGGAGAACAGGCGGTCCAGTTCCTCGCTGATATCGGCCCTGGTTGCCAGTATCAGGGCCTCCTGGTGCAGGCGCTCCTCGGAAAGGGATGGCCCGGCATCGCTCAATTCGCCAATCTGGCGGGAAATCCGCTCCATGAAGATCTCGCGGCGGCGCGATGGATGATCCCGGGCAGCAATGGCAAGGTTTTCCATCTCGTTGATACGATCAGAAATCATTTCACCCAGGCGTGCCCCCTCTGCCTGGCGGGACAGAACAAGATCATCAATGCAAGCATCAAGCATTGACAGGATGCAGGCATGCACGCTTTCCTCGGCCTGGGAACTCATCGGCATTTCCCGTTTTTCAAGCACCCCTTCAATGGCAAGTATACCATCAAGACGGGGCCGGTCGGCCTCGATCTTGCCGGAAAGGGCATCAAGGGCATCCAGTACCGTTCCCAGGGCCTGGTTGTTGATGACAATTTGCTTGCCACCCACATCACGCTGAATGCTGATAGAGCAGGATATGGCGCCACGCACAAGGCGGTCTGCAAGCTTGCGCCGAACCCGGGCCTCCAGAATATCAAGTCCCGCTCCCATGCGCAGCCTTATATCAAGGCCACGGGAATTGACGCTTTTTATCTCGCACTGAACATTGGCGCCCTCGATGGAATCGGTAACGCGGGCATAGCCAGTCATGCTGGCAAGTTTCTGGGTCAAAGGTCTCATTTTTTTCGAACTCACCTGACTTTGCCCCCGAACAGGCCGCAACCACAAAACGGCACCATGGATCCAGGCCATGAATTCATGAACCAAAGGCTGACAAGGATAGTGCAATTCGATTAAAAAATCATTCCGGTTTCCAGCCGGCCATCATCCATCCCTGCCGGACAAGCTGTCATTGTCCGTTGGCCCCGGCCGATTCCGCCTGTTCTTCCTGCAGGGCATCACGGGCCGCCTCGGCCTCGGCCTCATCACGGGCCAACTCTTCTGCCTTTGCCGCCTCGGCAGCGGCCGCCGCCCTTTCGCGCTCTATGGCCCGCCAGCGGGCGACGTTTCTTTGATGTTCGGCATAAGTATTGGCAAAAGCATGACCACCTGAGCCATCGGCCACAAAAAACAGGGCTTCTATATCGGCAGGATTTACCACCGCCTGCATGGCTGCAACACCGGGATTGGTGATCGGGGTGGGGGGAAGACCATCTATCTGGTAGGTGTTGTAGGGAGTTTTTTCATCAATTTCCGAACGGCGCAGCCCGCGGCCCAGGGGTCCACGGCCGTTGGTTATGCCATAAATTATGGTGGGATCGGATTGCAGGCGCATGCCGATATTAAGGCGATTGATGAATACCGCGGCCACCCCGGCCCTTTCGGAGCCAATTCCAGTTTCCTTTTCGACAATAGAGGCCAGAATGACCATTTCCCGGGGTGACTCAAGCGGAAGGTCGGGAGCCCGGGTGGCCCATATCTCATCGACCTTGGCTTCGAATGCAGCCTGCATCCGGTCTATGATGGCCTGGCGCTCAGAACCGCGTTCATAGCTGTAGGTATCGGGAAGCAGCGAGCCCTCGGGCGGAATCTCGGTTATCTCGCCAACAAGGTTGGGCGCAGCGTTTATCCTTTGCACAGCCTCCCACGAAGTCAGCCCCTCGGGAATGGTGACGGAATAGCTTATGGCCTTGCCCTCGGTTATCTCGCGCATGATGTCTGCCATGGAGGATCTGGCGGCAATCATGTATTCACCGGCCCGGATAGAGGCCTGCTTGCGCTGCAGCATGGCGCCAAACTGAAATATCCAGCGATCGGAAATAAGATTGGCCGCCTCAAGGCGATTGGCAACCGCCCCCAGGCCTATCCCCTTTTCGACCAGAAAGACCGTGTCTTCGTTCATCGGACCATCGGCATAATAGCGCTGGGTGGCAAAAAACAGGATTCCCCCCGCAACCAGAAGTCCAAGCACCACCAGGGTAAGCAGGGCGTTGACAATTTCCAGGAAACCATTGCGGGAGCGGCGTTTCTTCCTGAGTTTTTTCTGGCGTCTCTTGGCGCTCATATGTCGAAGTCTCCAGCGGTTCCAAACAGTTCCGGACACGGGATCAAAACCCGATTTCATGCCATGCCCCGATATGCTGCCCGGACAATGACCAACGACATGTCCGCGCGCCAGCCTGTTAACGGATAAATGCGTTCAAAAAAGTCCAGTCATTCCAGGGTTCTGAAAATCAGGGACGCATTGGTGCCTCCAAAGCCAAAGGAATTTGAAAGCGCCACATCAATCCTCTTCTTCACCGCTACGTTGGGGGCAAGGTCGATCACGGTATCAACCGAAGGATCATCAAGGTTGATGGTTGGCGGTGCAATATTGTCGCGCATGGCAAGAACCGTGAATATGGCCTCTACGGCGCCGGCCGCCCCCAGAAGATGGCCGATGGCAGACTTTGTAGAAGACATTACCGCATCAGGAGCCGCCTCCCCCAGAAGGCGGGCGACAGCAGCAAGTTCGATCTCGTCCCCAAGGGGGGTGGAAGTGCCATGGGCATTTATATAGTCAATTTCACCCGGGGAAATGCCAGCCCGCCTGACGGCGGCGGCCATGGAGCGAAAACCGCCATCACCATCTGGAGCCGGGGCGGTAATGTGGTAGGAATCCCCGCTCATTCCATAGCCGATCAGTTCCGCGTAAATCCTTGCCCCGCGAGCCTTGGCATGCTCGTATTCCTCCAGAACCATGATGCCGGCCCCCTCGCCCATTACAAAACCGTCCCGGGCCCTGTCGTAGGGGCGCGAGGCCTGTTGCGGCCTGTCATTGAAACCGGTGGAAAGGGCCCGGGACGGTTTTGTAATGGGC
>WFPQ01000246.1 GCA_015487515.1 Hyphomicrobiales bacterium
CCTTTGCCCTTGGCGGTTACTATACCTCGATAGAGGCTGTTTCCAGCACCATGAAGGGCCAGTTCAAGATAGATTTTTTGATGCTGGTGGCCGCCGCCGGGGCCGCCTCCCTTGGCAAGTGGGAGGAGGGGGCGCTGTTACTGTTCCTGTTCAGCCTTGGCCACGCCCTTGAGAACTACGCCATGAACAAGGCCAAGAAATCCATCGAGGCCCTTTCGGAACTGACCCCGGATACCGCGCTGGTAAAACGTGATGGCCAACAGGTTGAAGTGGATATCGAAGATCTGGCCATTGGTGACATCATCATCGTAAGGCCCAATTCAAAGATTGCTGCCGACGGGGTTGTCGTGGCCGGAAACGGTTTTGTTGACCAGGCTCCGATAACCGGTGAGAGCATGCCGGTGGAAAAGCAGCCGGTCAGGGATATTGACGCCGAATATGACTTAAGAACCCTGTCCGATGAAAACCGTGCCTTTGCCGGCACCATAAACGGGTCCAGCGCGCTGGAAATAAGGGTGCTCAAAGTTGCCGGGGACAGTACTCTGGCCCGGCTGGTCCAACTGGTAAAAGAGGCCGAATCGCAAAAATCCCCCACCCAGCAACTGACCGACAAGTTCGAAAAATATTTCGTTCCCTTCGTACTGGTTCTGGTGGTCGTATTGATGTTTTCCTATCTTTTCACCGCCGAAACCTTTGCTGAAACCTTTTACAGGGCCATGGTGGTTCTGGTTGCCGCATCCCCCTGTGCCCTTGCCATTTCCACTCCTAGTGCTGTCCTGGCCGGGGTGGCTCGCGGAGCGAGACAGGGGGTGCTGATCAAGGGCGGGCGGCCTCTGGAAGACCTGGGCTCTCTCAGTGCCGTGGCCTTTGACAAGACCGGAACCCTGACGGAGGGGCGCCCGAAGCTGACCAATATCATCCCTTTTGCAGATACCAGCAAAGAGCACCTGATCACCGTGGCGGTGGCGGTTGAACAACTCAGCGATCACCCTCTGGCCGCTGCCATCGTTGCGGGTGGACGCGAGTTTTTGAAGACCGGTTTCATTGAGGGGGCCAGTGACATGAAAGCACTGATGGCACGGGGAATAGTTGCCACCTACGAGGGCAAGACCGTTCATATCGGCAATCGCAGGCTGCTAAGGGAAATAACCGGCCAGGAGATTCCGGGGGAGATCGATGATTCCATGACTTCCCTTGAAAATGAAGGCCATACGGCAATGATCGTTCATATGGATGAAAGATATCTAGGGGTTGTTTCTGTCATGGACGTGGCCAGGAAAGAGGCCGCAGGCACTCTCCTGCGTCTGAAGGAAATCGGCATTCGTCGCATGATAATGCTTACCGGTGACAATCAGCGGGTGGCCGATGCGGTGGCATCCAGCATTGGCATAACCGACCCGATGGGTGGCCTGCTGCCCGAGGATAAGGTCAAGGCCATTGAAAAGTTAAAACAGGAAGAGGGTCGGGTTGCCATGGTCGGCGACGGGGTGAACGATGCTCCGGCCATGGCCAAAAGCACCGTTGGCATTGCCATGGGGGCGGCCGGATCCGACGTGGCGCTGGAAACCGCCGATATTGCCCTGATGGCGGACCGGCTTGAAAACCTGCCCTTTGCCATTGGCCTCAGCCGCAGTTCCAGGACCATAATAAGGCAAAACCTGTGGCTCAGTCTCGGAATTGTTGCCATTTTAATTCCATCGGCCGTCATCGGCTGGGCAAGTATCGGAATCGCGGTGGTGATTCACGAAGGCTCGACCCTTCTGGTGGTGGGCAATGCCCTGCGGCTGCTGTCCTACAGGCCGGGAACCTGACAGGGCGGTCTTGCAGACATGCATGCCAAAAAAATGCATTTTCCGCCCCATGTCGGCGGTTCTGGCCTTCTGGTTTGGTATGTTGTGTCCAAAGGTCGCAGCAAGGCCGCTTCACAAATTCGCAATCTGCTTTCATGATGTTCCCGAATGTAGTGAGTTGCATTTCAGCGGTCTGTGGCCGTTTTCCCGTCCATGATTTTGATGCCTGGCCTTGGGGGCCGGGCGCCAGCTGGCAAGATTTGAAGCAAGATTTGAAGAATGAACCTTAGGGCTGTCGTCATTGTTGCCGGGCTTGTTGTTGTCGGCTCGTTCATTTCCTACCGGCTGGCCCCTTCCCTGTCCGAGCCCGGAGAAGGCCCGCCCATTGCCCGGGTTGTCATGCCGGATTTTTCTGACCTGGAAAGGGCTGGAGA
>WFPQ01000247.1 GCA_015487515.1 Hyphomicrobiales bacterium
GGCCAATGGCATCAAACGTGGTTGCGCTGGTACCGAAACTGGCCCCGCCCTGCACCTCAAGGCCGCCAACCACGGTTTCGGTCAGGTAAAAATTGACCCCGACCGCAAGCCCGGCACTAAAGGCATTGACATCGGGGCCGGCCAGGTAGGCCGAAGTGCCGTCAAAGACCCCTCCAAGCAGGACACCGGCATAAAAACCCTCGAAACCATAGCCGCCAAGATAGGGGGCTGCGGCATAATCAGCCTGAGCCAGTGCCGCTGTGGAGCCCATGAAGGCGGCAGTGGCAATTCCAAGCACAAATGAGCGGGAAATTTTCGAACGGGAAATTTTCATGGCTAAATTCCTTTGAAATCGCATCTGTCACTTCTGATGCATCAAAGCGCCTTTGCAATGTAAAAAGCAAGGAAAACCGGGGCTTTCACCTCCCGAACATACCCGGAAGGTAAGCAAAAAAATAATTTTCAGGACAGATAAAGGCAATTTGTTTCAAATTGAAACAGTGGCCGGAATTATGTTTGCGGCAAGTGAAACCGCTCAGGCAGCAGCGACCGCATAGGATACGCAACGGAGACGGATTGTTTCAATAATTGAAATGGCTGCATGCTCGGATAACGGAATTGTCCGGGTGAGAAAAATGGCGGGAGTGACGGGACTCGAACCCGCGACCTCCGGCGTGACAGGCCGGCGCTCTAACCAACTGAGCTACACCCCCTCCGGGCCACGACAGGGCGGCTCATCAAAGGTGGCGCCGGTTTAGCGAGGTTGGACTCAACTTGTCAAGGAGATAAAGCAGTTGTACCTGCGTTTTGTGAACCATCCCGTTCAAGTTGCCGGACCGCCCGTATTGCAGGGAAACCTGCCATTCATGGCCATGGCCGGGTGCGTGGGCATCATCCAGCACAATCCACCGAACAATTGCCAGCGGTGCCTGTGCTGAAGTCATTGCCCCTGAAAGTCATTCGGCGGCGTTCTTGCCGGATTTTGAGGTGGAACCGGATGATTCTCCGGCCATTTCCCGGGCCATTTTCTTGTCATGCTCTGCTGCGAGACGAGCAGTTTCCCTTTGATATTCGGGGGATACGAGACCGGCGGAAATTATGAGTTTGGCCGCGTCCTCGGTTCCCATGTCAAGAATCTTGATTTCGGAACGGGGAATGAAAAGCAGAAAACCGGAAGTTGGATTGGGAGTGGTCGGCAGGAAGCAGCCAAGCACGTCCTCACCTTCGACCTTTTCCTGGACCTCGCCCTTGGCCGAAGTCGAAATCAGGACGATGGCCCAGAGCCCGGGGCGCGGATACTGGATGAGACCAACCTGCTTGAAGCTCTGGGAACTCTGGTTCACGGCCGTTTCAAAAATCTGCTTGAGACCGCGATAAAGGGTGGAAACCACCGGCAGCCGGGCCAGCATCCTGTCTCCGAACTGCAGGAAGGTCTTGCCCACCAGGTTTGCTGTGAGCGCACCAAGGATGGTTACAGCGATCATGCCGACCAGAAGGCCAAAGCCGGGGATTATGACCGGCAGGTAATTGTCAGGGTTATATTGGGGAGGAATGAGGGGCTTGACGAAGGAATCAACCACCCCGATAGCCGTCCAGGCCAGATAAAGCGTTATGCCGATGGGGCCGGCAATAACCAGACCGGTAAAAAACCAATTGTAGATGGTGCGCAGGGCGTTCTTTCTTCTGGCCCCGCGGCGGCGTTTTCGTTGTTTTTTGGTTTTTTTAGTCAAAACAACTCACTCCCACCAAAAGATCGTGCAAAGGTTCAATACAGGTGATTCTGCCGGTCCAGAATATATAGGCGACTCCCGACCGACCGCCAAGCACCACCGGCACAAATATGATCTGCTGGTTTACACGGTTGGTAAACCCAAGGGAAATACCCAATCACTCAACCGTTACCGATTTTGCGAGATTACGTGGCTGATCCACATCGGTGCCCATGAAAACCGCCACGTGATAAGCAAGCAATTGCACCGGAATTATGGCAAGTACGGGGGCAACAAAGTCATGAATCCGGGGCATGGTGATGATCTCTCCAACCCCCTCTCCGGCCTGTCTGACACCCTTGTCGTCGGTTATCAGAATTATCCGGCCGCCACGGGCCGCAACTTCCTGCATGTTGGAAAGGGTTTTTTCCATCAACCCGTCGGAAGGGGCAACAACGACGATGGGCATCTGCTCGTCGACAAGGGCAATGGGGCCGTGTTTCAGTTCCCCGGCCGCATAACCTTCGGCGTGAATATAGGAAAGCTCCTTGAGTTTTAGTGCTCCTTCAAGAGCAACCGGATACATGGGCCCGCGGCCAAGGTAGAGCACGCTGGCGGAGCGGGAAAGCCCATGAGCGATGGACTTTATCTCGTCTTCGGCGGCCAGGGCCCGGGTAACCGTGCCGGGCAGCTGCAAAAGGGCTTTTACGAGTTGTTGCTCCTCCCCCGGATCCAGCACCCCCCTGGCCCGGCCGGCGGCCACGGCCAGGCAGGCAAGAATGGTAACCTGGGAAGTCAGGGCCTTGGTGGAGGCAACCCCGATCTCGGGACCGCAAAGGAGCGGAAATGCAATGTCGGATTCCCGGGCAATGGTCGATTCGGCAACATTGACTATGGAAGCAATGTGCTGCCCCTGCCCGGCGCAATAACGCAGGGCGGCAAGGGTATCAGCGGTTTCGCCGGACTGGGAAATGAACAGGGAAAGCCCGTCCTTTTGCAGGGGGGGCTCCCGATAGCGGAACTCGGATGCTATGTCCACTTCAACAGGCAGGCGGGCATAGCGTTCGAACCAGTACTTGGCCATGGAGGCGGCAAGGTAGGAAGAACCGCAGGAAGCAATGGTGATCCTGCTCAATTGCGCAAAGTCAAACGGCAGACCGTCAGGCACCGGAGCAGTGCCGGTGGCAAGGTCGAGATAATGGCCAAGGGCGTGGGAAAGGGTTTCGGGCTGTTCAAAAATCTCCTTGGCCATGAAATGACGGTGATTTCCCTTGTCGACCATGGCCGCGGAAGCAGAAGAAATTTCCACCTCGCGTTCGACCGGCCTGCCGTTCAGATCAAAAATACTGGTTCGGGCCGGAGTCAGAACCGCCCAGTCCCCTTCTTCCAGGTAACAGACCCTGTTGGTGAAGGGGGCAAGGGCAAAGGCATCGGAACCAAGATACACCTCGCCATCCCCATAACCGATGGTCAGGGGGGAGCCCTTGCGGGCAGCGATAATGGTATCCTCGTGCCCGGCGAACAGGAAGGCCAGCCCAAAGGCACCACGCAGCATTTCAAGGCTTTTTCCGACAGCCTGCTCGGGAGAAGACCCCTTGTCCAGTTCCCTGGTGACCAGCAGGGCCACAATCTCGCTGTCGGTATCGGTGCGGGCCTCGTAACCATCCCCCGCCAGTTCATCGCGCAGTTCCCGGTAATTTTCAATGATGCCGTTATGGACCACCGAAACCCTTGGCGTGGAATGGGGATGGGCATTGTTCTCGGTCGGGGCACCATGGGTGGCCCACCGGGTGTGACCAATGCCGATCATTCCGTCAAGCGGTTGATCCTGAAGCCGCTTTTCAAGATTTGCCAGCTTGCCCCCGGAACGACGCCGGTCGAGAACGCCACCATGAAGGGTGGCAATTCCCGCACTGTCATAGCCACGATATTCAAGGCGTTTGAGGGCCTGCAACAGGCGATCCGCAACCGGTTTTGTACCGATTATGCCAACGATTCCGCACATCTATTGTTTTCCACTCGTTTTACTGGTCACTTTAACGCTTCTCCGGGCCGGATTTTTTTGAAGCGGCCCTTGCCCGCAGACGGGGGGCATAGTCCTTTTTGGCGGTCTGGGCCACCCTTGACAAGGCCAGTTCATCGTCTTCGACGTCACGGACTATGGTGCTGCCGGCCCCGACTATGGCATTGGCACCGACCCTTACCGGGGCAACCAGCGAGGTGTTGGAGCCAATCGAGGCTCCGGATCCGATATCTGTATGATGTTTTGAAAACCCGTCATAATTGCAGGTTATGGTTCCGGCTCCGATATTGGCGCTGCGGCCAACCGAGGCGTCCCCGATATAGGAAAGGTGATTGACCTTGGCTCCCTCGTCCAGCAGAGCGTTCTTGACCTCGCAGAAATTGCCAACCCTTGAATCCTTTTCCAGCACCGCGCCGGGACGCAGCCGGGCAAACGGGCCGACCGTGACGCCCCTGGCAATCCTTGCCCCCTCGATATGGGAAAAGGCCCTTATCAGGGCCCCTTCCAGAATCCTGACGCCGGGACCAAAGACCACGTTGGGCTCTATAGTCACATCCCTGGCGATTTTTGTATCAAAGCTGAAATAGGTGGTTGAAGGATCGCGCAGGGTGACACCGTTCTGCATGTGCTGCAGGCGCAACCGCTCCTGAAACAGCGCCTCGGCATGGGCCAGCTGCGCCCGGGAATTGACCCCGGCCACATCACTGGCATCAGCTATTGCATAGGTCACCTCATATCCGGCCTCATTGGCCAGCCTGACCAGATCCGGCAAATAATATTCGGACTGGGCATTTACATTGTCCACCCGTTCGATCAACTGCCGGAAAACCCCGGCTCTGAACGCCAGGATACAGGCATTGCAAAGGCCTATGGCAAGCTGGCTCTGGCTGGCATCCTTGTGCTCGACTATGTCGAGCAGGCGATCGCCCCTTACCACAAGGCGGCCATAACCGGCGGGATCATCGGGTTCGAAACCCAGGATACAGACATCTGCCCTGTCTCTTATACAC
>WFPQ01000248.1 GCA_015487515.1 Hyphomicrobiales bacterium
GAGACAGAGAATATCGTTCTTGCCACCGGCGGCGGGGCGTTTGCAAATGAAAATACCCGGAAAATCATCCGGGACAGGGCGGTTTCCGTCTGGATAGATGCAGAGTTCGAGCTGTTGTTTTCAAGGGTTTCACGCAAGAGCAACCGTCCCCTGCTCAAGACTGCAGATCCCCGGGGGACCCTGAAAAAACTCATGGAACAGCGTTATCCGCTCTATGGGCTTGCCGATGTGCGCGTGACCAGCCGCGAGGTCAGCCATGATACGGTGGCCAACGAGATAATCGGTGCCCTTAATCTTCATTTCAGTCAAAAGAGCCATGAACCACATGAACAGCAGTGATGATAAATGAACAGCAATAATGACAAGGGCAGGACGATTGTTCATATCGGGCTTGGCGAGAGGGCCTATGACATTGAAATAGGCCATGGCCTGCTCGAGGAAGCCGGAGAAAAGCTTCATTCCATGTTTCCCGGATCCCGCCTCGGCATAATCACCGACTGCAATGTCAGGGACAGTCAATGGGAGCGCCTGAAACGGTCTCTTGAGGGGGCGGGCCTTGACTATCACCTGATAACCCTGCCCGCAGGGGAAGCAAGCAAGAGCTATGAAAAGCTGCAATATTGCCTGGAGGAGATACTGGCCGCAAGGCTGGAACGCGGCGATGTAATCATTGCCCTTGGCGGCGGGGTCGTGGGCGACCTGGCCGGTTTCGTGGCCGCCATTGCCCGCCGGGGCATGGATTTCGTTCAGATGCCCACTTCGCTGCTGGCCCAGGTCGACAGTTCGGTGGGCGGCAAGACCGGCATAAATTCCGGCCATGGAAAGAATCTCGTGGGGGCCTTTCATCAGCCAAGGCTGGTACTGGCCGACCTTGATGCGCTTGACAGCCTTTGTCCGCGCCAGTTTGCGGCCGGCTATGCCGAAATCGTAAAATATGGTCTCATAGATGATGAGGAATTCTTTTTCTGGCTCGAAGAAAACCAGTCCAGGATAATGGAAGGGGGCGCCGAAAGGGCCCAGGCCATTGCCCGGGCCTGCCGGGCCAAGTCCCGGTTCGTGATTGCCGATGAACGCGAGGACGGAATGCGGGCCCTGCTGAACCTGGGGCATACTTTCGGCCATGCCCTTGAAACCGCAACCGGCTATTCCTTGCGCCTGCTGCATGGGGAGGCCGTTGCCATCGGCATGGTAATGGCCCACGGATTTTCTGCCAGCAAGGGGCTGGCACCGGGCCAGGATACGGTGCGCGTAAGGCGCCACCTGCAAAAGGCGGGGCTGCCCACCAGCATTTCCGATATCGAAGGGGAGGTGCCGGCCACCGAAAAACTTATGCAACTGATTGCCCAGGACAAGAAGGTCAAAAGGGGAAAGCTGAATTTCATTCTGACAAGAGGCATCGGAAAGGCGTTCGTGGCCCAGGACACGGACCGGGATGAAGTTGCCCGATTCATTGAGGAGACCCGCTAGATCATGGAAATCACATTCTGGATTACCCTGTCAGCCATTGTCATGCTGCTTTTGCTGAGTGCGTTCTTTTCCGGCTCGGAAACCGCCCTGACCGCTGCTTCGCGGGCCCGCATTCACCAATTGGCAAGGAACGGATCGGCCCGGGCTGGCGTGGTGCAGAAGCTGGTGGCCTCCAAGGAGCGGCTGATCGGGGCCATATTGCTGGGCAACAACCTGGTCAACATCCTGGCTTCCTCCCTTGCGACGTCTGTTCTGATAGCGGTTTTTGGCGATAACGGGGTGATCTTTGCCACCCTGATCATGACCATGGCCGTGGTCATATTTTCAGAAGTGCTGCCAAAGACCTGGGCCATAAACCAGCCGGACGAATTTTCCCTCAAGGTTGCCCCTTTCATAAGGCCGGTGGTGATAATCCTGGCTCCCATAACCGCCATAGTGCAGTGGCTGGTGCGTTCCCTGCTCAACCTGATCGGGGTCAAGACCGATGCAAGCCGTGGTCTTTCGGGGCGAGAGGAAATCCGCGATACCGTCGACCTGCTGCATGCGGAGGGTGAGGTCATCAAGGGGGATCGGGACATGCTGGGCGGCATTCTTGATCTTTCCGAACTGGAAGTATCGGAGATCATGGTTCACCGCACCGCCATGCTGACCCTTGATTCATCCCTGCCCAGAAGGGAGATAATTCATGCCATCCTTAACAGTCCCTTTACCCGGTTGCCCATGCATGATGGCAACCCGGACGAGATAACCGGCGTGGTGCATGCAAGGGATGTGTTGCGTGAACTGATCAGGCTGGGGGGGAACCTGGAGAAGCTGGATGTGGTGAAAATTGCCAGGAAGCCATGGTTCGTGCCCGAAACCACTTCGGCCCAGTCGCAACTAAATGCGTTCCTTAAGAAGAAATCCCACTTTTCCCTGGTGGTGGATGAATACGGGCAGGTCCAGGGCGTGGTTACCCTGGAGGATATTCTTGAAGAAATAGTCGGGGATATTGCCGATGAACATGACATTGAAATGGAAGGCATAAGCAAGGAAAGCGATGGTTCTTACCTGGTGGACGGTTCCTTGCCGATCCGTGACCTGAACCGGGCCCTGAACTGGAACCTGCCGGACGAGGAGGCAACGACCATAGCGGGGCTGGTGATTCACGAGGCCAAGACCATTCCCGAACAGGGCAGGCAGTTCACGTTTCACGGGCTGCGGATAAAGATAATCCGCAAGAACCAGAACCGGCTGACCAGGCTGCGGGTCATCCCGGTCAGAAATCCCAAGGAATCGTCACCGGAAACCGCTGAATAACGAGCGGCCGGAATCGGGGAAATGGGCCGGGTCCCTGCCACGGGTCCCGGTTAAAACGGAAGCCCATGAAATGGGGGTCATGAACCGGTGACTGGAGGGGGCGGGC
>WFPQ01000249.1 GCA_015487515.1 Hyphomicrobiales bacterium
GTCCTGTCCCGGGCCAGGACGAAAATGGCCATTGGAGCCGAATCCACCACTGCTTTCAGGGTATCGTTGGCCTTGCGTTCCCTTTCTTCGGCCTTGATTCTTTCCGATATGTCCTGGGCTGAATAGGTTATTGCATAGATGTTTCCGTGATCGTCAAACATCGGCGCCGCATCTATGGAAACCTGGAACTTGTTGCCGTTTTTATGGCGGCGGTAGGTGGTGTGATTCCTGACGGTGCTTCCGGCAAAAACCCTTTCGAACAGATCGAGGCACTTTTTGGATTTTCCGATTATGCACGGGTCATCCTCATAATTCAGGGCAATTGCCTCCTGGGCACTGTATCCGAACAGTTTTTCCGCCGCCCGGCTCCAGGAAATCACCTTCTTGTCCCTTCCCACCGAAAAAATCGCCACCGGCGCTGCGTCAAATATTGCCTTCAGGGCTTCCTTTGCCTGTCTTTCATTTTCCTCTGCCATGATTTTTTCGCTGATGTCGCGAACCACCGTGACGGTTATCCGGCCATTTCCGCTGTTGGCCGGAGAAAGCATGATGTCTATCGGAAAACAGCTCCCGTCCTTGCGCCGGGCCTGAAAGCCCATTCCGGTTTCCATTGGCCTGCCATTTCTGGCCTTGGGACTTTTGATGTACTGGTTGCGTTTCTTTACATGGAGCCGGCGCAGATTTTCCGGCAGCAGCATTTCGATGCTGTTACCGATCATTTCCGGTTTCTCATAGCCGAACATTTCGCTCAGGTTCTGGTTGGCGCCAACTATCTTGCCCGCCTCGTCGACCAGCAGAATGGCATCGGGATATTGCTCGAACAAGAAATCATTTTCCCAGGCGGTACCGACGCAGCAGCTGCTCTTTTCTACCGCGGAGAAGCCTGCCTCCTGCCTTTCTTCCGGTGTCCTGGAATTTTTTTGCTGGTTATTCAAGATACTTTGCCCACCCTGTCCTCAAAGCCTATTGTTTTCATATAATTCTCAACACCATGTTAATAAGTCGAACATGTCTTGCTCCCTGTTTTGAAAAGCAGGATACGTATATTTCTTTATCGTTGCTGTATATCTTCGGAATTGTCCCGGCCATGATTTGCCGTGATTTGAGATTGTTATCGTCTGGAAAATGCTGTTGCAAACAACCGGCAAATTTTGTTCCATGCCCGGTGAGAAGATCAGGAGGAAATAATGAGTTCATATTTTAAGAATACCCCGGACCGCAAAGGCTTTTTTGGTGAATATGGGGGTGCCATGCTGCCGCCGCCCCTTATTCCCCATTTCAAGGAAATCGAAGAGGCCTATGACCGTCTTTCAAAGTCAGGTGAGTTTATCAAGGATCTGAAATATATCAGAAAACATTTCCAGGGGCGCCCCACCCCGGTTTCCTACCTGCGCAACCTGTCTGAAATCAGCGGCGGGGCCCAGATTTATGCCAAGCGCGAGGATCTCAACCATACCGGGGCCCACAAGCTCAATCACTGCATGGCCGAAGCCCTGCTGGCCCGGCACATGGGAAAGACCAAGCTGATTGCCGAGACCGGGGCCGGGCAGCACGGGGTGGCTCTTGCCACTGCCGCTGCCTATTTTGGCATGGAGTGCGAAATCCACATGGGTGAAGTGGATATGAAAAAGGAATATCCCAACGTGGTGCGCATGAAGCTGCTGGGGGCAACGGTGGTTGCGGTTACCGATGGGGCCAGGACCTTGAAGGAAGCGGTCGACAGCGCCTTTGGTTCCTATCTGGGTCAGGCCGACAAGGCATTGTTTGGCATAGGTTCGGTTGTCGGTCCCCATCCTTTCCCCAAGATGGTCCGTGATTTCCAGAAGATAGTCGGCATGGAAGCCCGCGAGCAGTTTCTTGAGATGACCGGCGAATTGCCCGATATCGTTGCGGCCTGTGTCGGTGGCGGCTCCAATGCCATGGGCCTGTTTGCGGGCTTCATTGACGATGAGGACGTGGCCCTTTACGGGGTCGAGCCCCTTGGAACCTCCACCAGCCTGGGCGATCATGCGGCCACCATAACCTATGGGGAGGACGGGGATATTCATGCCTTCCGCACCCTGGTTCTCAAGGACAGCGAGGGCAACCCGGCCCCGGTCAACACCATTGCCTCCGGGCTCGATTATCCCGGGGTTGGCCCCGAACATGCCCATCTGCACAAGATCGGCCGGGTAAATTATACCACCGCCACCGACAAGGAAGCCCTTGATGCCTTTTACAGGCTTTCCTCCAAGGAAGGCATAATTCCTGCCCTTGAGAGTGCCCATGCGGTGGCCTTTGCCATGCGCGAAGCCAGCAACCACCCCGGCTGTTCCATACTTTTGAACCTTTCTGGTCGGGGCGACAAGGATCTGGATTACGTGGTTGAAACCCACGGTTTCGGAGAATAGATCAGGCGCTGCATTCGCCGGCTTGCAGCCGGCGGCGGGCTGCTGGCAAGTCGGTCGGGGCGCCGGTTTCCGGCCTGTCTGTTGCCGTTTCCGGCCTTGCCGGTGCCGTGATTGCGGTTGCGGATCAATGGGTTCGCAGCCGCTTTTTTTGTCCATAGGCCATCAGCTGATTGCCGTTTTTCTTCAGCCAGTCCCGGCCCCTTTCCATGTCTGCAAGGGTTTGTCGTACTCTGGCCCAGAACGCTTGCGAATGGTTCAGTTCGCAAATATGGGCCACTTCGTGGGCCGCCACGTAATCGAGCACGAATCCGGGAGCCATTATCAGGCGCCAGTTATAGTTCAGCCGGCCAGAGCTGGAACACGATCCCCAGCGGCCTGACTGGGCCCTGATGTTTATGGCCCTGATTTGCACCCCCAGCCTTTCTGCATGAAAATGACTGGCCGCTTCAAGATCAATCCTGGCCTGTTTTTTCAGCCAGTCTTCCAGCCGCCTTGCCATGTGTCTTTCATCTCCGGGCACCAGCAGCAGGGGTATCTGAGCGGGTCCGGTTTCATTTTCGGTTCGGGTTCCTGTTTCGACCAGCCCCCGCAATCTTCTGGTTGCCCTTATTTCGTGCAATTGGCCGCGTATGGGGATTTTTTCTCCATCGGCGAACGGAACCGGTTCCGGATGCTCCCGGAGTTTTCTGGTGAGCCAGTTTTCGTGTTCATGCAAGAATCTTTCGGCCTGCCCGATATCACCCCTTGCCGGCACGCTGATAACCGGTTCCCCGTCGGGGCCTATTCGCAAGCGGAAGTTTCTGGCCCGCTCATATACCCGCACCCTTACCATTATTGTTGCCGGGGTTCCGGGGGAATTTTGCACCAACGACCGGTTCTGTCCGGTTCGCTGGCTTTTGTCGGGCGAACCGGCCTGCGCCCCTGCA
>WFPQ01000250.1 GCA_015487515.1 Hyphomicrobiales bacterium
CCATGCCACCCGTATCATTGATGTCGGAAAAAATGGCTGCCGCCATGTCAAAGGGGGCCACGAACCTTTCTTCGATCAGCCGGGAAAAAAATCCCCCGGGGGAAAATAAAAGGATGCTCTCAAGCGCCGAAATGAAAAACAGGATCAGGATAAAGGCGGGGACAGCCCAGTTGCGCAGAAAAATGCCAAGCAGGCCGGAAAAGGCAAACATGGGCAAATACCAGAGCAGGGAAATGGCAAAGAACACCATGGCCGAAACCTGAATGTTGAAAAATGTCCAGAAATCGGTCCCCGAATTCATGGCTGAAATCACCGGGCTGATGGCGCCAACCGTGTTAAGGGATATATAGAACAGGACAGCGCCGCAAAAAGCCCAGAACATGGTTATGACCGGAAAAACCGTAAGGCCGGCAAGGGTCTTGGTCGCCATTATCTCAAGATCGGTAACGGGAAGCGACTTCCAGAACAAAAGGGAATTGTTTTTTCCGTCGGCCTGAAAACTGGAGGAAAAATAAAAGAACAGCATCAATGTCAGGTAACCCAGCCAGACGGCCAGTGACATGGTGTAAAGCACTGCAAACAGGTCAAAACCCTGCCCCGCGGGAGAAAACAGGCCAAACATTCTAAGTTCGTCCTCGTTGCTCCACACCCCGATGAAGAAGGTTGCAAAAGACATGGCCATGAGCACACCCGGCACGTACAAGAACGCGACACGATGCTCGATAAACTCCTTTTTGAGCAAGCTCCTGACCGCTGCAACACCATATGAACTCATTGAATTTCTCCCGGAGCCTGTTTTTCATGCTCCTGTCCGCCAGCCGACGGGCGCTCCATCAGGGCCACGAACAGATCACTGACCGAAGGGGTGCTTACGGTACCCAGGATTTCTGCACTTTGCCGCTCCAGGCCATCAAAAATCATTATGTTCTGACCCAGTTGCACCGTCGAGAACAGGGGCTTTTGCGCCCTGGCGTCTTCAATACGGTCCGGACTCACCAGGACCTGGCAAAAACGCCGGGATATGGATTCCATGCTGGCATCAAGAACGATCTCCCCGTTCTTCAGAAAGATCAGATCGGTGAGCAGGAACTCTATTTCATCAACCTGGTGAGTGGTTATCAGGATGGAGCGCTTTTCGCTCATATAGTCCTCGACCAGCCGGCGATAGAATTTCTTGCGGAAGGTTATGTCAAGGCCAAGGGTGGGCTCGTCAAGGACCAGCAGCCTTGCATCGATAGCCATCACGATGGCCAGGTGAAGCTGGGCCAGCATGCCCTTTGAAAGGGATTTTATCCGGCTGGAAAACCTTATGTCCGTATCAAGCAGAAAACGCCTGGCATTCTCCCTGCTGAAACCCGGATGAATGTCATCCATCAGTTCCAGCAATTGGTGTACCTTCAGGAACCTGGGCAGGCTGGCCACATCGGAAACAAAGGCAATGTCCTTCATGAGGTCGGCCCGGCTGGCAAAAGGCTCCCGCCCCAGAACCCTTACTTCTCCCTCATGGGTAGTAAGCCCCAAAATGGCATTTATGGCCGTGGTCTTGCCAGCCCCATTATGACCGACAAGGCCATAAATGCGGCCGCTGGGAACAAAAAAATCAATCCCCTTCAAAACCTGCAGGGAGCCAAAGCTCTTTTTCAATCCCCTGACCCGGACAATCATCTGGCTGGAATCATCTTTTTTCATTCGGTGTCTTTCCGTTTCCGGGCGCATCCGCTTCTTCCTCTGTGAGCAGTTCGGCAGCATCCAGGCCAAGCGCCTTGATTCGGGACCGGATGCGGGGCCATTCGGCGGTCAGAAATTTCTCGCGCTCGTGCGCAAGCAGAATCCTGCGGGCATCATCGGAAAGAAACATGCCCACCCCCCTTCTCTTTTCCACCACTCCCAACTCGACCAGAGACTGGTAGGACCTGGTGACAGTCAGGGGATTGACCGCCAGTTCGCTGGAAACCCGGCGCACGGAAGGCAGGGGCCTGGTGGCATCAAGACTGCCGCTAAGGATAAGGTCGATGATCCTTTGCCTTATCTGGATGAATATGGGCTGGTTGTCGTTCCATGAAACCATCTGTGTTACCATGCTAGTGATCTATTATGGTAGCACACCAGGCGGGGGAGTCAATGGGTCAGGGACCATGCAAAAACTCCGGAGGTAAAAGACTCCGGGGTCATAAAAGACTCTCCATGGTCATGCAAGGTTTCCGGGTCGTGCAAGACTCCACAACCATGCAAGGCTCCCGGGTCGTCAGGACCCGGGAGCCGTGCATGGCTGAAAAGGATTCAAAGGCCGGAAAAATCCCATGGCATCCAAAGAACCCTGGAATTTTCAGATTTTTGGGTTGATGATTCTGCAATCTTGCGGATCCGGCTTTTGGGGCAAATTTCAGGTTTTCTGTCTTCCTGTCTTCCTGCCTTGTTTCTGGCGGGACACGATTTCCAAGGAGGGCACCAAACCTGCCGGCGAAAGGGATGAAAACACGCTGCTACCGGGCTGAAGCTGCAAACCGGGCAGGAGCCGGTCATGCCTGAAAACAATTCCAAAGAAAGGCAGGAACAGGACCTTTGCGGGCAGGCTGCAAATCGCAATTGCGGCAACTGAAGCAACTGGCTGGGGCGGCAGGATTCGAACCTGCGAATGCCGATACCAAAAACCGGTGCCTTACCACTTGGCCACGCCCCATCCGGTGGCGTTCCTACACCGATTGGGATTGGCAATCAACATGGTTTGGCAATGATTGCACGCTTGAACCCAGATAGTTTGCCATATATATTACGGGTACCACCCGCTGGATCGGAGTATAGCGCAGTCTGGTAGCGTACCATGTTCGGAACGTGGGGGTCGCAGGTTCGAATCCTGCTACTCCGACCAGGGGTGGGAAATCCGGGGCGCGTAAATCCAGGGCAAAAGGCCCGGACCAGGGCGAAAAGCCCGGGAATGCGGGGATTCTGCAAGAAAATCTGAAAAAACCGGAGGCACCCGAAACCGGGTACCCCATTGTTGCCGTAAGATCATATTGTTTCCGGAAGACCATGTTCAAGGCCGCCTTGATCCATGGCGGCCACGATTGCTGATGGTGCCTGTTAACGACGGCACCGCAATCGAGTCGGCCCGGGCCTAGCGCTTCAGCAACCTTGCAGCAGCCGGAACCATCATGGCGGCAATGCCTACCTTGAACAGTTCACCCAGCAGGAATGGTGCAATTCCGGCGCTGAAGGCGGCCTGGGGACCAATGAAGGTCGAAAGCCAGATAAAGCCAAGAGCCAGAACAAGGACCACGCCAACAAACATGACGGCAAACAACTTGACAGCCGATTCGGCAGCACCACGTTCTGAAAACCAGCCGACAAGGGCAGTGGCGACAACAAAGCCGGCCAGGTACCCCCCGGTGGGGCCAGTCATGTAGGCAATGCCAATGCCCCGCTCGGGAGACGACGAGAACACCGGAAGCCCAAGCATGCCCTCGATCATGTAAAGACCGACAACCGCCAGACCAAGACGAAAACCACAGGTTGCCGCAATCAGCAGCAATGCCAGGGTCTGCAGGGTCATGGGCACCGGAAAAAACGGAACCTGGGTCTTTGCGGATACCCAGAGCAATATGGAACCGACAACCGCCAGACCAAGATAGGATGCATAGCGGGCAATGCCTTTTCGGGGTAAAAGTGCTTCCATGATGGGTGCACGCAATTTAACAATTTCAGTGGACATGCAGGTATCCTTTCGTCAAAGAAGTTTTGTTCTTCTACTCCGTCAATGGCATACCTTGCAATGGTTCAGACAATGATATCTCCCAAATACAACAGGAATTTTGCCCCGGTTGCCGGAGAATGCGTAACCATAGCCCCCCTGATCAGGCGTATCTGCGCCCCCAATGCCAGCCCCTATACCTTTACCGGAACCAACACGTACCTGGTCGGGGGGGATGAAATTTTCATAATCGACCCCGGCCCAGACCAAAACGAACATTTCAACGCCCTTGCCCGGGCCATGAAAAACCAAAGGCTGAAAGCCATATTGCTGACCCATACCCACAAGGATCATTGTGCCCTGTCCCGACGGCTTGCCGAAAAATTCAAGGCCCCCATATGGTTCGGCGGAAAGCACCGCCTTTCCAGGAAAAGACGATTCCTGGAAGCAAATATCCTTAGCGGGGCCTGCGACTGGCAATTGCGGCCCGACCGGGAACTCAAGGATGGACAACGCATAAAGACAGACGGAATCACCCTTGAAGTGATTGCCACTCCGGGCCATTGCGCCAACCATATCAGCTTCGGCGTCAGTGACCGGAAATTCCTGTTCTCGGGGGATCACGTCATGGGCTGGAATTCGACTCTGGTTGCAGCCCCGGACGGATCCCTGAACGATTATCTGAACTCCCTGAAACGGCTGATCGAAAGCAGATGGAGCCATTACCTGCCCGGTCACGGCGGAGAAATAGCCGATAAGGGGCAAGAGAACAACGCAATCAGCTTCACACGGGAACTGCTTGGCCACCGGCAGGGAAGAAATGAACAGATATTGCAACTGGTAAAGAATGGAACCTGCAAAAAATCCGACATTGTCGATGCCATATATCCCGATGCATCGGGCAAAATACGCATCGCGGCAATGATGACGGTAACGGCTCACCTGGAATATCTGGAAGAAAAGCAGGAACTGACCGTCAGGCGGGGATTGACCGGCAATTGGATATCGCTGCAAAAAACAGGGCGGCAACCGGACGAATCCACCCGCTGATCCGGGGTTTCAGCGGGGCAGGCCCATGAAATTCAACGAAAAAACAAAAGGGACAAAAGAGCCGATCTTTTGTCCTCCCAGCAAACCCAATCATCCGCCCTCTGCGCCACCGGTTCTGCCTTCCCCGCCATCTGCTGGCTGCGAACCTGCGGAATCATCGTGATCCACCTCCGCTTCTTTCAGCCCGGCCACCTCCTCGTCCAGGGCAGCCAGAAACCTTTCAATGCGATTGCCGTTGGCCCCAAGATCATGGGCCCCGTTAAGGGAGGCCGAACGCATGTCAAGACGGCTGCCATCAAGGGTTGGCAACAGGCGGATGGCCACCTCGTCCCGCCATCCCATGAAGGTGCTGGCCATGGCGTTGATGGTTCCGGCACCGTCAAGACCGGGCCTGCGGCTGACCCTGATATCCCAGCCGTTCCTTCGAACCAGGTCCTGGACAAGTTCAAACAATGCCGGCGGTGCAATATCATATTGCCGGGGTGAAATGCCCGGAAAGAAGGCAGCAATTTCATCCGCAGACATGGGAGTTCTGATGGCGGTCTGTACCCTGGCCAGCATCCGGGGGGGGCTTGCCGTATCGGTGCTGACATCGTTGGCAAGGGGATAGCGCAAGGCAAGTCCGGCCCCGTAGATCAGGGGAGAAAGACAAAGCAGACCAAGGAATATCCCCATGCTCGATTTGCCCCAGCCCCTGTCCCCCGTGTGCCAGAGACGAAAATAGGCGGCCAGGCCAAACAGGACCGCCATAAAGGCAAAAAGAGCGGCCAGGGCCAGCAAAATCTGAAAGGACTGACTGTCAAGCAATTGCTCACGATGCATCCAGACGGGAATAATGCTGACTGGAAGGGCAAAACCGGCAAGCCTTTGCGACCAGATGGCCAACCTTGAAGTCCTGATCAAAACCCGCATTCAATCCTGCACCCCATGGCCTGCTGACATTGTCCAGATTACAACCGGTCGAAAACCCCTAGCAACGACACACCAGCGGGTCAAACATTTTGGCTACACTCATTTGCTCCACAATGCATGCATCCAAACATGGCCCGCAAAAGGCAGCCGCCCATGCAAGCCCTGCCAGTGTCAGGGGTTGAGACGCTCGGCATGCCAGGCAAGCCCGGGGCCGTTGCGCCGATAGACAACCCGGTCATGGAG
>WFPQ01000251.1 GCA_015487515.1 Hyphomicrobiales bacterium
GACCATGAGACTTCAAAACCTGGTGGACGTGCGAAATCCCGACGCACCGGTTACAGGGACAGAAAATGCGGAGAATGAAAAATGACCCGCTGGTACGAGGACATCTCCCCGGGCGACACGCTCCCCCTTGGCAGCCACACCTTCACCCAGGAAGAAATCATTGAATACAACCTGCAATACGACAATCAATATTTCCATACCGACCCCGAACTTGCCAAACATTCCCACTTCGGCTCCATAATAGCCTCGGGGTGGCACACGGCCCTTGTCGGCCAGAGAAAACTGGTTGATGGCCTTTTCGCCGAAGAAGAAAAACTGCGCGACGAGGGCAGGGAACCCGGCGTTTCGGGCCCCTCCCCCGGCATAAACAGGATGAGTTTCATCACCCCGGTAAGACCCGGTGATACCGTGGAATTCGAATTGAAGGTAACTGACAAGCGCCCCAGCAGATCCCTTCCCGGCTGGGGGCTGCTCTTCAATCGCATGAAGGCCGTCAACCAGAACGGCGAAGTGGTTTACGTGGCCGAATTTGTCGGCTTCACGAAGCTGCGTGATTTCAGACCCACCATCAGGCAACGCATTATGATGTGGGCTGCAAGAATCCCCCTGCTCAGGAAACTGTTGAAGCGATAAGGCTCCAGAACCCCGGATCAGTGTCCATCGAACTCCATTAGCATGTGGGTTTTTACGCCAAGGGCCCGTAACCTTTCGGCCCCTCCTATATCGGGCAGATCAATGACGAATGCCGCATGTTCGACGCTGGCCCCGGTCCGGCGCAGCAGATTAAGCGCGGCAATCGCCGTGCCGCCAGTGGCAATCAAATCATCCACCAGCAGGATCCTGTCCCCTTCCCCGATCACGTCCGCATGGATTTCTATGGTATCGACCCCGTATTCCAGCGCGTAATTCTGGCCAATGGTCTCACCGGGCAGCTTGCCCGATTTGCGCACCGGCACAAAGCCGGCCCCAAGGGAAATCGCAACCCCGGCCCCGAAAATGAAACCGCGAGCCTCTATACCGGCCACATGGGTAATTCCCAGGCCCCCATAGGGTTGTGCAATTCCCTCCACGCTCTGACGAAAACCCTCCGGACTCTCGATCAGGGTCGTTATGTCCCGGTAAAGGATTCCCTTCTTGGGATAATCGGGAATTGTCCTGATATAGGATTTGAGGTCCACACCCATTGAAATCTCCAAAACAAAATTACTGAAAGTCCCAGAATCGTCCCGAAACAGGTTTCACCACCAGACCTGCCACTGCAATGGCCCGCCGTCGGTTTCCGTCTGCCAATAACTTCTTACCAGGGCTTCATGGCACGGTCTTTTCAAGAAAACTCTTGCCCCCCATTTCCCCGGCAGTCAACAAGAACACAAGAAAAGCACGATGAATTCAACAACTGCTTGTGATCTTGACCAAAGGTCAAATTCCCCCCACAAAAAAGGCCGCCCCAAAAGGCGACCCCTTTGATTTTCTTAATGTCCGTTTTGCCGGGGAAACCGAAATCCGCTCCCCGCAGCCCCGACAGACCGAACGGTCTAATGTTCGACCTTTGACCACAGCTTGCGTTTTACCGCTATCATCAGGCCCGTGAGAACGAACAGGAATACCAGAACCTGAAAGCCCATCTGCTTGCGAGAATTGAGCTGGGGTTCGGCCATCCACATCATGAAGGCGGCAACATCAAGGGCATATTGTTCCACCGTTTCGGGGAAATCCCCCTCATAATCGATCATGCCGTCAAACAGGGGCGAGGCCATGGCCAGTGTTCCCCCATAATAGGCATTCCAGTATTGCCCGGGCAGAACATCGACTCCCTCAGGCGCATCCTTGAAGTTGACCAGCAGGTTATAAATGTAATCGGCCCCGCCCTCCTGGTATCCGGTAAAATAGTTCAGGGCCCAGGCCGGGAATTTCTGGGAAATGCCGCGTGCCTTGGCCAATACCGAAAAATCGGGCGGAACCGCACCATTGTTTGCAGCCCGCGCATCTTTTATGGTCGGGAACGGATCCGGCCAGTTGTCGGCAGGGGTGGCCGGGCGCTCGCCTTCTTCAAGCTCCGGATCGATGATCGTATATTCCGCCGCCAGGGCCTTTACCTGGGATTCGGAGAAGGCAGGCCCGCCCTCTTCGCTCAGGTTGCGAAACGATATCTGCTTGGCTCCGTGACAGGCCGCACAGCTCTGCTGAAACACCTGGAAGCCACGTTGCAGCTGATTCTTGTCATAGCGGCCGAAAATACCGCCAAACGACCAGTCCTGCAATTCGGCCTCGATGACAACCACCGCCTTGGCCGGGGCCGCGAGCATGGAGCCGGAAACACCCAGCCCCACCGCCAGAAGAACGCTCTTGAAAAACCTGTTCATCTTGTTCATTTTTCCTGTCCTTGCCTTGTTCATGACCCCGACTTGCCAAGCACGCTCTCGGAGATGCTGGCAGGTAACGGTTTTGGAGTTTCGATCCTTGACACAATGGGCAGTATGATCAGGAAGTAGGCGAAGTAATATGCCGTTGCGATCTTGGACAGGGTTGAATAAGGCTCAACCGCCAGTTGCGCCCCAAGATATGTCAGAAGGAAGAAGTTGAATATGAACAGCCAGTAAAACGGCTTGAACAGAGGACGGAAAGTTCCCGAGCGGGTCTTGGAACCATCCAGCCATGGCACGAAGAACAGCACCAGTATCGACCCGCCGAAGAATATCACACCGCCAAGCTTGGCGCTGATGAACCACATGTCGAAATCAATGGCCCTAAGGATCGCATAAAAGGGCAGGAAGTACCATTCGGGAACGATATGGGGCGGCGTTATCAGCGGATCGGCCGGTTTGTAATTGTCCGGATGCCCCAGAATGTCCGGCGCAAAGAACACGAACCAGGCAAACGGTATCAGGAATACCACGATCGCCAGCAGATCCTTCATGGTGATGTATGGATGGAACGGCACCGTATCACGGGAAGACTTGACCTCTACTCCCACCGGATTGTTGTTGCCCGGCACATGCAATGCCCAGATATGCAGTACGACCACGGCCGCAATGACGAATGGCAGCAGATAGTGCAGGGAGAAGAAACGGTTAAGGGTAGGGTTGTCCACTGCAAACCCGCCACGCAGCAATTGCAGCAGCGGATCCCCGATCAGGGGAATGGCCGAGAATATGTTGGTGATAACCGTGGCGGCCCAGAAGCTCATCTGTCCCCATGGCAGCACATAACCCATGAAGGCGGTTGCCATCATCAGTACGAATATCACCACCCCGAGGATCCACAGGACCTCGCGCGGTTCCTTGTAGGAGCCGTAATAAAGCCCCCGCCCTATGTGAACATAAACCGCAGCAAAGAACATGGAGGCCCCGACCGCATGGGTTGCCTGGATTATGCGCCCGTAATTTACATTGCGCCGGATATTCTCGACCGAATCGAAGGCCAAGGAAGAATCAGGCACATAATTCATGGCCAGAACGACCCCGGTAGCAATCTGCACCACCAGTATGAAGGCCAGTATGGCCCCGAAGGTCCACCAGTAGTTGAGGTTTTTGGGCGTTGGAAAATCCAACAGGTGTTCCTTGGAGAACCGCATGATCGGCAGACGGGAGTCTAGCCATTTCGCCACAGGATTGGTTGGATTATAACTGGAATTTCCAGACATCAGAAAGACCCCCTTAGCCAATCTTTATGAGCGTGTCGCTCAAGAATCTATAGTCAGGTAAAACTAGGTTGAGCGGTGCCGGCCCCTTGCGAATCCGCCCCGCCGTATCATAGTGGGAGCCATGGCAAGGGCAGAACCAGCCACCATAATCGCCCCTGTTGCTTCCACTCTTCTGCCCCGTTGGCACACAACCGAGATGGGTGCAGATGCCGATCTGCACCAGCCATTGTTCATAACCCTCGGTAACCCGTTCCGCATCGGTGGCCGGGTCCTTTAATTCCTCCAGGGGCACCGCCTTGGCCTGGGCAATATCGTCCTCGGTACGATGGCGAATGAATATGGGCTGCCCCCGCCACATGACTGTAATCGATTCACCTACCATGATCGGACGCAGATCCACCTCGATGGTGGACAGGGCCAGGGTCGAGGCGTCCGGGTTCATCTGATCAATCAGCGGCCACACGGCCGCTGCGGTTCCAACGGCGCCCAGCGCGCCAGTCGCAACATATAAGAAATCGCGTCTTGTTGTAGTATCGGTAGTTGCGTCACTCGCCACTTTGCCAATCTCCGCCCGATTAAAATTGTCCCAATTCCGCCACATGGACGTTCAACAGTCCCTGCACTGCCCAGCGATGCCATCTTTTGATCACATCGCAAATGATGCCGTCCTTGCCGACCGCACCATCCACCAGGCAGCACCATCCATGCGCCGACCGCCATCTGAATCCAGACTGGCAGATTCCTGTCTTTTGGCACCACTGCCAGCACTTGTCCAGTCTCAAGAAAGCAGACAGGCCCAAACTGCGACACTATACCCACCTTTATTTCATGTTTTTGAAAATTTCTCCTCACACCTGCACCGTTTTTTGACACTATCCGGATAATCTTCCCAAAACCGGATCGAGCATATGCCAGTCAGCCTTGCCCTCTACCAGCCCGACATCCCCCAGAATGCCGGAACCCTGCTGCGCCTTTGTGCCTGCCTTGATGTCCCCGTTCACCTGATTCATCCCTTGGGCTTTACTTTTTCTGCCAGGACATTTCGCCGTTCCGCCATGGATTATGCAAACCACGTTACCCTTTTCGAGCATGACAGTTTCCGGAATTTTGAAGACTGGAGACATGAAAACCGGGCCCGCCTTGTTCTGATGAGCACCAGGTCTGCCACCTCGGCCTATGAATTCAGATATGATGACAATGACATACTGATGGCCGGCCGCGAATCGGCCGGGGTTCCCGATGATGTCTTCAGGCAGTGCGATGCATCGGTTCGAATACCGATGCGCCGGCATTTGCGCTCCCTCAACGTTGCGGTTGCAAGCGCCATGGTCCTTGGAGAAGCGCTTAAATGCACCTCCTTCTTCAGGGGACTTGGCTAGGGTTCAGGGGACTTGACCAGGGCCAGGACTCGATTGACCCGCCATGCGATGATAGCTGCGATGAAGGTGCCGACCGGAATATTTTCAATCCAGGTACCGGTGCAACCTGGCCAGCAACTGTTCACGATCCAGTCTGAAACCGCTGTTTATCCATTCTCTCTCGATCTGGCGCAGGGCCTTTCCAAGTTCCGGCCCCTGCCTGAAACCGGCCTGCAACAGGTCATCCCCATTCACGGGAAAGGAAGGAACCCTGATTTGATTCCAGAAGTCTTTCATCTCTTCATGCCTGCCCTCGTCCCAGCCATCAATGGCCGCTGCCACCGGCAATGCCACCCAGGCCAGCCTGCCATGCCTGTAGGCTGCCCCGAACAGGTCGCCCCCGATCATCATCCGGGCAGTTTCCCCGATTGACCTGGCTTCGTTGACCATGGAATTGGACAGGCGCCATTTTTTGCGCAGGGCCTCCATATCCGTGTAATTGAACAATATTGCCAGCCGCGCCGTAACGGTTGGAATCCCGGTCATGTCCTCGTAGGCAGCAAGGGTTTCAAGACAGGGAACCTGCAGATCCAGAACCGATGCCTTTGTCATTGCCGCCAGGGTCGCGGCAATTTTCGGCAATGCAAGAATTTTTTCCATTTCAGCTCCGACCCGTTCGGCCGGCAGATTGTCAAGCTCCCCGCTGAACCTCCTGCAGGCCGCAAAACCCTCCGGATCGCATATCTCGTCCCCATGGCTGGCCGTGAACCTGAAAAACCTGAATACCCGCAACCTGTCTTCCCGCAACCGCTGATCCGGGTCCCCGATGAACCGCACCCGGCGTGCAAACAGGTCCTCCAGGGCCGACAGGGGATCAAAAAGGTCCCCGTCCATCCCCGCATAGAGACCGTTGATGGTAAAATCCCGCCGCCGGGCATCCGCTTCCCAATCGGTTCCGAATTCCACCAGCGCCCGCCGCCCGTCGGTTTTCACATCCCGGCGCAGCGTGGTCACCTCGGCAACGATGTCCCCGTTTATTACCGTTACGGTTCCATGTGCAATTCCGGTTTCATAGCAGGACATGCCGGCCCGGCGCGCCCGCGCCACCACCTCCTCCGGCAACAATTCACTGGCCATGTCCATATCTCTGGCCATCCCCCCGTCCCCCCTTGAAGGACCATGAATTATGGTGTCCCGCACGATTCCGCCCACGACCCGGCTCCGCCCGGATTCCCCGTCAAGAATCTGAAATATCCTTTGAACGTTCCTGTCTTTTCTCCACCAGGCCCCCCTGAGGGCGATAATGGCCTGATGTCTTCCCTTCAGCTGCCCGTCCTGCAC
>WFPQ01000252.1 GCA_015487515.1 Hyphomicrobiales bacterium
CTCTGGCCCGGTTGCTGGCCCCCGGCCCGGACGTGCTCCTGCTCGACGAGCCCACCAACCACCTGGACCTGCCGGCCATCCAGTGGCTTGAAAGGGAACTGAAATCCCTTGCCAGCGCCATGGTAATAATTTCTCACGACCGGGCCTTTCTTGGCGCCACAACCGGCAAGACCCTGTGGCTGGACCGGGGGCGGGTTCGCCAGTTCGAGCGGGGATTTTCCCGATTCGAGAACTGGCGTGACAGGATACTGGAGGAGGAAATGACCGCTCTCCACAAGCTTGAACGAAAGATAGCTGCCGAGGAACACTGGCTGCGTTACGGGGTTACTGCCCGGCGCAAGCGCAATGTGGGCCGCCTTGACCGGCTGCACAGGTTGCGCCAGGACCGGGCCGGGCATGTGCATGCAAAGCTTGGCATCAACATGTCCGTGGGCAAGGGCAACCAGGCCGGCACCATGATAATCCAGGCCCTTGACATCTGCAAAGCCCTTGGTGAGAGGACCCTTGTAAAGGATTTTTCCCTGAAGATATTGCGCGGCGACCGGGTGGCAATAGTCGGTGCCAACGGAGCCGGAAAGACCACCCTGGTCAATCTGCTTACCGGTACAATGAAACCGGATGCGGGAGAGGTACGCCGGGGCAGCGGTGTTCGGATGACCTTTCTGGAGCAGAACCGGGACAGTCTTGATCCCGAAACGAGCCTGAAGGATGCCCTGACCGGAGGCGGCAGGGACAGTGTCGTCATCAACGGGGTCGAAAAACATGTCATCGGCTACATGAAGGATTTTCTCTTTGCCCCCGAACAGCTCAATACGCCCTTAAAGGCCCTTTCCGGCGGCGAGCGGGCCCGCATCATGCTGGCCCGTTGCCTGGCCCTGCCCTCCAACCTGCTGGTACTGGACGAGCCGACCAATGACCTGGACCTTGAAACTCTGGACCTGTTGCAGGAGACCATCACCGACTATCCCGGCACCGTGATTCTTGTCAGCCATGACAGGGATTTCATTGATCGCATCGCAACCATTACCCTCATTGGTGAGGGGGATGGAACCTGGACTTCCTGCGTGGGGGGCTATTCCGACATGCTTTCCCTGCGCGGTGAGGGGGTTCAGGCCAGGGGACCTTTCGAGCCTGCGGATCCGGGTGATGCTGCCCGCACCGGCCGGGCCGCAGGCTCCCGCAAGGCCGACCGGTCCGGCTCCGGCGCCCCCTCGCGGGTACAAAAGCCCCCCCGCAGGCAGAAACTGTCTTTCAACCAGCTCCACGCCCTCAAAACCCTGCCGGACAGGATGCAGGTGCTGGAACGTCAGATCGAAGAGCTTGGCATGCTCCTGGACGATCCGGGCCTTTATGGTCGTGACCCCGAAGGTTTTTCTGCCAGCAGCCGGGCGCTGGAGCAAAAACGGCAGGAATATGAAAGGCTGCAAAACCAGTGGCTGGAACTGGAAATCCTGCGCGAGGAATTGCAGGGGGGCTGAATTGATCCCGTCAATACCCCTTGCTGCCACCCTGATGTCACCATGACCCTTCCCTGCCGTTTCATTGGGGCGGGGGGGCGGTTTTAGGACTGCAAAACCCGCTTTAACACTTGCTTTTGTCGCTGCAAACCTGCACTTTCTTTCCCCGCTGACAGACTGCCTGTACCGGTGCCTGCAGGCTTTTGCGGGTTTGTTTGAATTGATGGGTTTGTCTGAATGGGGGCTCCTGTCCCCGGGTTCGTTTGAATGATGCAGCTAGGAATAAGTCTATGAAATTGACGCTGGAACGCAATCAATTGTTGAAATCCCTGAACCATGTGCACCGGGTTGTTGAAAGGCGCAACACCTATCCTGTCCTGGCCAATGTCCTGCTCGAGGCCAAGGATGACGGACTTTATCTGCGAACCACCGACCTGGACATTCAGGTCAGCGAGACCGTTGCGGCAATGGTCCGGGAACAGGGCTCCACCACGGTTCCTGCCCATACGTTCTACGAGATCGTCCGCAAGTTTTCCGACGGCGCGGAAGTTTATCTTCAGACCACTGAAAATGACCAGATGCAGATAACTTCGGGCCGTTCCAGATTTTTTCTCTCCTGTCTTTCTGCGGAGAATTTCCCTGAACTTGAGCCCGGTGACTTTCCCCATGACTTTACCATTTCCCCGGCGGATTTGTCCGGTCTGATTTCCCGCACCCAGTTTGCCATTTCCACCGAGGAAACCCGCTATTATCTCAATGGCATATATTTTCACAGCGCTGAAAATGATGGCAGGCCGGTACTTCGCTCCGTGGCCACCGACGGTCACCGTCTGGCCCGTACCGAAACCGGGGCCCCCGATGGGGTGGGCAACATTGCCGGAATTATCGTGCCCCGCAAGACCGTTGGCGAAATTCAAAAACTGCTCGATGGCCATGATGATGATGTCAGGCTGGAGATTTCCGACACCAAGATTCGCCTGCATGTCGGCCCGGTCGTGTTCCTGTCCAAGCTTATCGAGGGCACATTTCCCGATTATGAACGGGTGATGCCCAGGAACAATGACAAGCAGATGATCGTTGACAGTGCAGCTTTTGCCACCGCCGTTGACAGGGTTTCAACCATAGCCTCCGACAGTGGCGGCAAGGTCGTCAAGCTGATAATTGCCGATGGCATGCTGGAATTGAGCGTCACCAATCCCGACCATGGCACTGCCAGCGAAGAGCTTCCCGTATCCTTTGATCATGATCGCTTTGAAATAGGCTTTAATTCCAGGTACCTGCTCGATATAATTTCCCAGATCAGTTCTGACGAGGCGACTTTTTTGTTCGGTGACAGCGGTTCCCCGACCCTTGTGACCGACAAGAACCATGGCGATGCGGTTTATGTGCTGATGCCCATGCGGGTCTGATTTTTCAGGGCAGGGTTTCTGGCCGGGCCGGGGATTGGCCGGGTGTCGTACTGGCCCCGGCAAACTTGGATTGGCGGTTCGCAGCTTTTTGATGACTTGGTAATTTGCATGAATCGGCAATTGAAGGTCTTTTGAAACCTCTGGTCTGAATGGCTGTGCCGGGAATAGTGGCAGGGAGCACGGCAGGAATCAGGACCTGTGGTGAAACCGGCCCTTGCATGAAACTGATCCCTGCAATTGTGCAATTGAAAGTCTGCCATGCCCGAACCGGACCATTACATTTCCCGTCTCAGGCTTTCCTGTTTCCGTTCCTATGCCAGTGCTGCCCTTGATATCGGCCCGGGCACAGAAGGGATATGGCCTCGATGAAATTGGTCTTTCCGACCCCGTTGGCACCGGTAAAAACAACCCAGGAAGCACCGGGATCCGGGCCCGGGCCGATATCAAGGGCAGCACTGGCATAGGAACGGAAACAGGAAAGCCTGA
>WFPQ01000253.1 GCA_015487515.1 Hyphomicrobiales bacterium
CTGGTCAATATAGTGATGGGTTTCGTCAACCTGGTCATCTTTCCGTGGCACATATACAATTTCATACGTCTTGAGACCCTGAAGGAAAAGATGAGCGTGCTGACGCTTGCCGGCCAGTCGCCGCAGTTTTTCTACATGGTTCTGGCGCTGGTGCTGATATTGATCGGGGCTGGAATCTACAAGCGAGCCTTCCTGCGTCACACGGTGTACCGCCTGGAGATATTCAATGGCAGGATGGGGCAGATTGCCGCCTGGTTCGCCATTTTTCTGATGCTGCAACAGGTGCTCATAATAGCCGTTGGGCAGATATTCAGGGGCAATGAACTGGTATTTTCCCCGTTTGGCATGGTTCTGATCAATGAAGAACTGCAATGGCTCTCGGGGCAGTTGAAGCTTTACAATGCGATTTTGATCGCCTTTGCCTCGGCCTATACCTTCATAGAGGGCGGCCATGTGCGGGTCGACCTGATATATTCGGCGCTAAGACGGCGCACCCAGTTATGGCTGGATTTTCTTGGCACCCTGATAATGTTCATTCCGACAACGGTTCTGCTGTGGTGGTTCGCCTGGCCGTTGATGACCAATTCCATGTTTTCCCAAAGACCGCTCAATGTCTGGTCTTCCAGCGCCCGCTGGCGGGACTTCAAGTGGGAGGCTTCGGGCACGGCGGAATTTTCCTGGGTCTGGTCGTTCAAGGTTCTCATAGTGGTATTTGCCGGCCTTATGTTCATCGTGGCCGTTTCGTTTCTGTTGAGAAATCTGCTGGCCCTGCTGGAGCCGGAAGATGAGATTCCCAGCCACTATTCCTTTGAAAATGATGCCGCCAAAGGCATGGGAGTTGCTGCAGCAGCACGGGATGCCTGCAGGCAGTCCCTGTCGCTGGGGCGCCCGGTCAGGAAACCTGTTGTTCAACCAAAAGATCCAACCCAGGTGGTTGAGGATTCGCCAGGTCACGGAGTTTAACTGAAATGTTGTTTGGATTATCCGGTGTCGAGATATCGCTGATCATCGTGGCGATCAGCCTTTTTGCAGGTATTTTGTCGGGTTACCCGGTGGCCTTTACCCTTTCGGGTTCTGCATTTTTCAGTTTTGCCCTGATTGCCATACTCAGCGAAAACGGATTGCTTTATACGCTGGTGGAAGTAAACGGGGTCATGGAAAAGGTTCCCGTGCTGGAGGGGGGATGGCAAAGGGCCATTCTCACAACCCTTTCGGTCTGGTCCCAGGGCATATTTGCGCGGGCCTTCGGGGGCAACGTGGAAACCCTTCTGGCGGTTCCCCTGTTCGTTCTTATGGGAATTGCCCTTGAGCGTTCCAACATTGCCGAAGACCTGTTGACGACCATGGCCAAGCTGTTTGGCACCCTGCCCGGGGGTCTGGCCATTTCGGTGGTTGTGGTGGGAACCCTCCTGGCAGCCTCGACCGGCATAGTTGGCGCCACCGTGGTCACCATGGGCCTGATTGCCCTGCCCACCATGTTAAGGCATGGATATTCCAAGGCGCTTTCCACCGGGGTCATTGCCACTTCCGGAACGCTGGGTCAGATAATTCCTCCGTCCATCGTCATCGTGCTGCTGGGCTCGATAGTTGGGGACATGTATGCCCTGGGGCAGGAGACCCGGGCGGCCCGGCTGGGCATGACCGTGCTCGAAATGCTGGGTGAGCCGGCGGTGCTTTCCACCGGAACCCTTTTCAAGGCGGCCTTTTTCCCCGGCATATTCCTGGCTTCCCTTTATGCGCTTTACGCCTTTGGCTTTGCCCTGATATTTCCCAAGGAAGCCCCGCCGGTAAAGCTTGGGGAGCCCGACCCCTACAATCTGCCGGGATATTACAACAACAATTCATGGCTCATGGTCGGGGCCATGCTGGGGCCATTGGTGGCGCTGGCAACATTATGGATTGCCCTTGCCTCCTTCGGGCTGGTCGGCTCCACGTCGGTGGACGGGGTCACTACCTATGCGCCGTTTTCCTCCGGTGTGATGGCGCTGATGGTTCTGGTCGGGTTCCTGATTACCCTTTCCTTTGCCTTGAGGCCGGGATATAGCCGCCTTCCCACCATTACCGGGCTTCTTGGCATCGCTATAATGGTGGTACTTGACGGCCTGTTCGTTCCCGGTGATGCCTCGGGCGGGGTTCGGTTTCTTTATTATTTCATTCCCGGTGCTATGATGGTCTATTCCCTGCGCTGGGCCATTCCAAGAATGATGGAAGTGGAGCCCTTAAGGGTCATTTCGCCTCCCGTCGTCCTGATAGTTGCAGTGCTCGGCTCGATCCTGGGCGGGGTGACGAATCCGACCGCGGCGGCGGCATTGGGGGCGGCCGGGGCGGTTCTGCTGGCTGCCAGCCGCCGTATCAAGGATGTGGACGGTTCGACAAGGTTCGTTCAATGGACCGGGATAGCCGTGGTGGTGATGCTGATTCTAAGGGCCAATTTCGACCTGCGCATGAATGTGGAAAGCATAGCCTTTGACAACGGGGTGGCCATTTTCATCGGAATCATAGCCTTTCACGTGGCGGTTTTCGGGTTGCTTTATTCCTGCTGGATACTGGTTCGCGAACGCATCATGTCTCCGATCATAAACGAGACAACCAAGGTCACCTCGATGGTTTTCGTCATACTGATCGGCTCCTTGTTCCTGTCCCTGGTTCTGCGTTCATTTGGCGGAGAAGAATATATCCAGGAATTCCTGCATTCGTTTGAAGATCCCCGGGTCCTGCTGATAGTGGTGATGATAGTATTGTTCTTTTTGGGTTTCGTGCTTGATTTCATCGAGATCATTTTCATCGTCATCCCGATTGTCGGGCCGGTGATTTATGCGGCCGATCCGGCCCTGATGCCACCCGTGTGGATCACCATTCTCATTGCCGTCAACCTGCAGACATCGTTCATTACACCGCCCTTTGGCTTTGCCCTTTTCTATCTTAGGGGAGTTGCGCCCAAGGAGGTGACGACGCTGGATATCTACAAGGGCATAATTCCGTTCGTGATAATTCAGGTCATAGGCCTGATCATGCTGTGGAACTTCCCCGTGATAACCACGTTCCTTCCGGAGTTGCTGCCGGCAAACTAGCTATGGATTTGCATGGCGGTTAGTGTTGTATTACCCCGGGGGGAGAAGACGTTTCTTTCGCTCCCCGGGGTTTTTCATGGAAAATTGGCGCCGGGCATCCCTGTTGAATGCCGGGGCGCTGTTTTTGGTAACCGGATCTGAAAGATGGCAAAAACAGTTTTGATCACCGGCTCGACCAGCGGCATCGGCCTTGCCATGGCGAAACGCTTCATGAAGGCTGGCTATGATGTGGGAGTAAACGGCATTGAGGAAGCCAGGGATGTGGCGGAGGTCTTGCGGGGCATAAGGGATGGGGGAGAGGGTCGGGCAGAATATTTCGCGACCGATCTTTCAGGAGATCGCGGGGCTGAACTGGTGGAGGATTTTGTAAAGCGCTTTGGCCGCATTGACGTGTTGGTGAACAATGCCGGGGTGCAGAAGGTGGCGCCGGTGGACGAACTGGAAATTTGTGACTGGCAGAGAATAAGATCGATAATACTTGATGCGGCCTTTCAGACCATAAAGGGGGCGGTTCCGGTAATGAAAGGCCAGGGGCGAGGACGAATAATCAATGTTGCCTCGGTACACGGTCTGGTGGCCTCTCCCTTCAAGTCGGCCTATGTCTCGGCCAAGCACGGCCTGGTCGGGCTGACAAGGACCGTGGCGCTGGAGGTGGCAAAATACGGAATAACCGTAAATGCCATTTGCCCCGGTTATGTGTGGACACCGCTGGTGGAAAAACAGCTGGCGGACCAGTCGAGGGTGCACGGGATGTCGCCGGAAGAAGTCAAGGAAAACATAATGCTAAAACCTCAGCCGACGGGACAGTTCGTCAGTTGCGAGGAAGTGGCAGAGCTCTGTTATTACCTGGCCGGAGACATGGCCCGTTCCATTA
>WFPQ01000254.1 GCA_015487515.1 Hyphomicrobiales bacterium
CGAGGAAAAGCAGGTTGCCCACCGCCAGTTCGTAATGACATATGTGCAGCCCGGACTGGCCGGCCTGATGGACGGATCGGTCTCGACCCTTGCCCCGGTATTTGCTGCCGCCTTTGCCACCGGATCGACCTGGCAGACATTTCTTGTGGGGCTGGCCGCGGCAGTGGGGGCGGGAATTTCCATGGGATTTACCGAAGCCGCATCGGATGACGGCAAGCTCACCGGGCGCGGGTCGCCCGTGAAGCGGGGGCTGGCGGCGGGAATAATGACCACCATTGGCGGCCTTGGCCATGCCCTGCCCTACCTGATAGCGGATTTTTACACGGCAACCGTTCTGGCCATTATCGTGGTTCTCGTGGAACTGTGGGCCATCGCCTTCATCCAGAGCAAATACATGTCAACTCCATTCTGGCGGGCCGTGTTGCAGGTGGTGATTGGGGGATCACTGGTTTTTGCGGCAGGGATATTGATTGGAAATGCCTGAAGCCGGTCTCACTGGGCTTGAATTGCCAGAATTGCCCCGACCCCATTTCGTCGGCAGGGGATATTTTTCCATTGCCTATTATGTTTTCGAGCCTGAAACGGAAAAGGATAATGTACCAGGACCACTTTCATACGATACCGGTGAGGAGCCAGGGCCACTGGAACTGTTCGACCCGGAATGGGAGCCCGATTATTTCCTGGAAAACGGATATCCCGAAGATGAACCGCATGGAGAGGACCCGGAACAGGAAAAATACACCAGGACCATTGTGCTTTGCCACGGGCTGGCGGCCGGGGCCCTGCAATTTACCCAGGATGCAAGATTCTTCGCCCGGCAGGGTTTTCTGGTAATTGTGCCGGACCTGCGCGGTCATGGGCGCTCTAAAATGAGCGATGTGAAGAACTTCGGCGTTGAAGATTTCACCATCGATGTACTGGCCCAGGACGTGATCGCCATTCTTGACAAGGAAAAAATATCAACCACCCATTGGGTCGGAAATTCCCTGGGCGGCCTGCTGGCCCTGTCGATATTGCAATCAGATCCGGGACGGATCGAGGACCTGGTGGTATTTGGAACCAGTTTCACCATGAAAGCTCCGGCCTTTTTACTGCCGGCAATGAGGATCTTTGCGAAACTGGTGGGTAAAAAGCGCCATGACCAGATTTTGGCAGGCCTTGCCTCGCCAGACCCGAAAGCACAGGCAATAATCCATGAAACGGCCCGGCAGGCCAGCATGAAATGCATATTCATGATTGCCCGCAACCTGACGAATTATGACCTTGTGGACAATGCTCTTAACTCGAAAAGTGCCATACTGATGTTAAGGGGACAAAATGACGTGGCGATAAACAATGCCTTGCGTATCACCCTGACTGAAATGAAAAGCAAGAACAACTTCTTCCTCAGGGACATTGCCAATGCCGGCCATTGTGCAAATCTGG
The DNA here is from genome assembly GCA_015487515.1 of Hyphomicrobiales bacterium. Taxonomy (GTDB): domain Bacteria; phylum Pseudomonadota; class Alphaproteobacteria; order Rhizobiales; family Devosiaceae; genus DROE01. The sequence continues at coordinate 1,426 of WFPQ01000254.1, forward strand.
ATCAGCCCCAGGCCGTGCGCGAGGAAATAATGGATTTCATCGGCGGCGGCTGGATTTTCTATGACCCGGCCCCGGACTAGTTTTTTGTTTTGGCAGCGCCAGGGTTTCCCTTCATGCGAGACAAAAAGTCCCTGCCCATATTGCTTTTGAAGGCCATTGCCAGCAGAAAAAGTGCAAGAACCATATAAAAGCCGGTCACGGGCGCATCGGGGAAAAATATCATGTTCATTACCCTTCCGGGCATAAATGACAAGACTCCGGCAACCCCAAGTCCCCAGAAATAAAGACTTTGCATGGCTGCCCTGTGGGCCGTGATATTGCCCTTGCGGATATGATATATGCCCTGAACCAGGGCCCATGCGCCCAGGATGGTAAAAAAATGAAGCGGGCTGAACGGGCCCCAGAGACGAATTTCTGAAATAAATACTGAACTGGCAATCACCAGAACCATGGTAAATGCCCATATGCGACCAAGGAAAATATGGACTTTGCTGCCTTTTTTGCCAAGCAACAAAACTGCGCCGGACAATATGGCAACGATTGCAGAGATGGCATGAATCTGAATGGCGGTATCCGCCTCAAACAGGACCGGCATGTTCATTTTGGCTTTCCATTTGAAATTGTTTATGAATGAAACAATATCTCGCCTGATATTGCCCTGATGGCCTTAACGGCCATGGCTGCCGGTTCAAGATGCAATTCGCGGAAGAAAGGGATCATTCGTGAAATATCACTCATTGCAATTCGCGCTTCGTGAAACGCAAAGAATTTTTGCCTCCAGGCGCACATGGGGTGTTCTTGCAGTCATTTCACTGATCATTGGAATTTCCGGCCCGTTCCAGACATTTGAAATCTTTGCACCAGTACCAAGAACGATCTACTGGACATTCGTTGTCGTTCTGACTTTCGCTACCGGAGTGTTCTTCAGTTCGTGGGTCTCCGGTGCCATTAAAACCGATGGCAAGCCGCTTGCCCTGCGCCTGTTGCTGTTTGGCGTGGCAGCCGGAATTCCGGTGGCCCTGGTCGTATGGATAATAAACATCACGACATTTGGACTTCAGGTCATCCAGAACATCAACGTGCCGGCTCTAAGCCTTTATTCAATACTGATCGCCATGGGCATCACTATGCTGTTCATTTTGTTCGAGGAAAAGAAAACCGGGGGCAAACCGGCGATAATATTGCGGCTTCCCGTCCATATGCGGGGAGAGCTGATATCCCTTTCGATGCAGGACCATTACGTGGAAGTATCTACCGACAAGGGTGAAAAACTGTTGCTGATGCGTTTTGGCGATGCCATGGGAGAGACGGCAGGGGTCGAGGGAATAAGGATTCATCGCTCGCACTGGGTGGCCCTGTCGGGAATAGAGGCGGTAAAGAAAAATAATGGCAAGACCATTATCCGCACCACCAGGGGCAGGGAACTGCCGGTAAGCCGCACCTACATGCCTGCCGTTTCAAGGGCGGGGCTGCTGGCATGAAGCAAGACACCGGGGCCCATGGCAGGCTGCCGGCTATTGCCCGCCAGGACACTGCCATCAACACCCATCCTGATTTTTTGCCCTGTCCCTTTGACGTTTCAGCTTTTTTGCCCTTGCGCGGGCCCGGGCGGAACTGATGGCATCATCGCCCAGGTGGGCCATGCCCCTTTGTTCTGCCAGTTCGATCTGCCTCTGGCGCTCGGCGGCAGCAGCCCGGGTTCTGGCAAATTCCGGCCCCGAGCAATTGCAACACTGTACCCCTTCGACATAATCGGGGTGATCGAGGTCCTCCGGGGTAAGCGGATGGCGGCAGGCCCGGCACAAAACCGCCTCTCCTTCGGCAAGGCCATGGGTAACGGACACCCGCTCGTCAAAGACAAAACATTCTCCCTTCCAGGCGGACCGGTCGGCCGGAATGGTTTCCAGATATTTCAAAATCCCCCCATGCAGGTGATAGACTTCTTCGAATCCATGGGCCAGCATGTAGGAAGAAGCCTTTTCACAACGGATACCCCCGGTGCAGAACATGGCGATTTTTTTGTCCCGGGCCGGATCAAGATTGTCCCTGACATAATTCTTGAACTCGGTAAAAGTTCTGGTTCCGGGATCAAGGGCCCCTTCAAACGTGCCAATTGCATATTCGTAATCGTTGCGGGTATCAATGAGCACCACATCATCACGCCTTATCAGTTCGTTCCAGTCCCCTGGCTGCACATAAGTGCCCACCATTTCATTGGGATTGGCCTCGGGGGCACGCAGGGTGACGATTTCGGGTTTTTTGCGGACTTTGAGCCTTAGGAACGGCATTTTCTCTGCAAGGGAAAATTTTGTCTCGGCACCTTTAAGGCGCCCTCCGAACAGGTTGCCATGCTCCAGCCAGTGAGCCAGTTCATCAATGGCCCCTTGTGATCCGGCAACCGTTCCGTTGATACCCTCAGGAGCCAGAATCAGGGTACCGCGAATCCCTGCACGCCGGCAATGTTCATGGATCTTTTCGGCCAGTTGTTCGTAATCCGGCAAATGGGCAAACTTGTAGATGGCCATAACCCTTGCCGCTGGTGTTTTGACGAAAGTTTCCTGCTGGGTCATAATGAAATCATCAATGAGGTTGCATCATGGTCTTGTCAGTAAGCCTGGTAATGGTCTTGGCAGTAGTCTTGGTAATGGTCCTGGCTCAAACCGTATTATCATCAGGAATGGGGCTTTGCCAGAGAGCATTTGGCCGGTGCCGGACATTTTATGAAACAATAATTTGACGGGAAGATCACAGGGACATGAATTACAGGGCTGAAAAGAATCGCTACCAGGCCATGCAATACAGAAATATCGGCAAATGGGGCCTGAAGCTTCCCGTGATCTCCCTCGGCCTGTGGCAGAATTTCGGCCATGAACGTGATCAGGCCAGCGCCTTTGAAATACTGGCCCATGCCTTTGATGCGGGCATAACCCATTTTGACCTGGCAAACAA
>WFPQ01000255.1 GCA_015487515.1 Hyphomicrobiales bacterium
CCCATGGAATAGGGATGGGTTTCAAGATCATAGAGCAGGCCGGGCTCGATTGGATTATATCTCGTCTGAGCGCTTTCAGGATCGGTTTTCCTCTCCTGCCGCTCTTCCAGTTCGATGGCCCCGGTTCTTGCTTCGTAGTAATCCCTGATCTGCACACGGCGTTCCCTGATGGCATCAATGCACTGCTGATCGAATACCAGCGGCGCACCCGGACAATAGTCCATCAGGGTCTGCATCCTGTCATAAAAGAATGGCAGCCAGTGTTCGGCCCCGGCAAAGCGCTGCCCGGCGCTGATCGCTCCATAAAGATCATCCTTTACCGTGTGACCGCCAAAGGCTCCCGTATAGGAGCGCCGAAAGTTCCTGATGGTTTCCGGGGTCAGAATGATCTCGCTCATGGGCACCAGCGAGACATCTTTCAACTGGCCAGTAGTGCGCTGACTTTGCGGATCAAATTCCCTGATGGTTTCCAGCACCGAGCCGAAAAAATCAAACCGCAAGGGAGCCTTGCGTCCGGCAGGAAACAGGTCCACAAGGCCTCCACGCACCGCAAATTCCCCGGTTTCACGAACGGTTGGCACCCGCAGATAACCGTTCATCGTGGCCCATTCTATCAGTTCCTCGCTATTTACAACCAGGCCGGCCCTGGCCGAAAAGCTCATCTTTTCAACGATATGAGACGGAGGAACCCGCTGTAACAGGGCATTGGCCGTGGTCAGTATCATGGCACCACGAATGTTTTTTGCCGCCAGCCTTGCCAGCGTATCCATGCGTGAAACTATGGTAACGGCACTGGGGGAAACCCGGTCATAGGGCAGGCAATCCCAGGCCGGAAAGTTCAGCAGGGTACGAGAAGGCAATATCTGGCCAAGGACCCTGGCCACACCCTGCATGCGATTTCCATCACGGGCCACGAAAACCATGGAAACCGGCGGGGATTTTTCCCCTTTCCCTCCCTTCTCCTCGAAACGCTCCAGCAGACCCGCCAGGGCCGGCCCGTACATGCCATCGGGAACCCGGCTCAATAACAGGGATGGGGTCGGGATGGCCCGGCTGGATCCGGATTCCTGGGCAGGGACGGAAATGCTCACGAAGATTCACCGGTTTCATGGTTTTTGTGCCCCCGGCTTTTTTGCAGGTGAAAATCCCTTATCATGCAAAGCATCCTGCTCTGTTCTCCATCGGGGATTTCCACCTGCCCCATCAGCCAGGCCTGAAGCAGGGTTTCCTCATTTTCCAGTATCTGTTCGAAACAGGCCAGGTCCCTCTCATCGAACCCCATCACGTGTTCGTCGCAAAATCTTCCCATTATCAAATCGAGTTCCTTGGTTCCCCTGTGCCATGCCCTGTATCTGGCCCGGCGCCGGGCCTCGTCCAGTTTCCCTGTCCGGGTGCTTGTGTTTTTTGATGACATCACTATTTTCCCACTTGATAAATCAGTCCGGTCTGCCAGGCGAGACATTTTTTCAGCCGTCCATGACCTAAAGCCTCAAGGGAGCTTTGTCAGCCTTGTACTGGCAACAATCGGCCCGAACGACATTTTTTTCAATAATGGCTTTTCCGGTAATGACCGGGCCTTTCGGGGAGGAATAAATGGCAAGACCCGATATTCTGACCCCCCTGTTCCGATCCCTGCATTCGTTCAAGGGAGTTGGGCCGCGCCTCAATTCGCTGCTCGACCGCCTGCTTGCCGGTGATGATGGCTCCGAAGCACTGGCCATTGACCTGCTGATGCACATGCCCGAAAGGGCCATGGACCGCCGGCTGCAGATCAATGTAAGGGAGGCCCGCCCCGGACAGGTCTGCACGCTCAGGCTGCATATAGACGAACATCTCCCCCCTCCCCCCGGCAGGCGTTCCATTCCCCACCGTATCAATGCCCACGACGAGAGCGGGGAAATTTCCCTGGTGTTTTTTGTAAACAGGGGCGGCTGGGTTGAAAGAATGGCCCCCATCGGCCAGATTCGCCACGTATCGGGAGAAATCGGCATTTTCAACGGCAAGAAGCAGATGGTGCACCCGGACCATGTGCTTGCACCGGACAGGTTTTCACAAATGCCACTGGTTGAGCCCCTATATCCCCTGACCCATGGTCTTTCCCACAGGATACTGGGGCAACTGATCCAGAAAATTCTCAGGACCATTCCCGAACTTGACGAATGGATAGACGAAGGAACCGTTCAGGAACATGGCTGGCCCTCCTTTGCCCGGGCCATGCGCATGGTCCATGCCCCCGACGATCCCGGGGACCTGGATCTTGACGGCCCGGCCCGCCTGCGCCTGGCCTATGACGAATACCTGGCCGGGCAACTGACCCTGCAACTTGTCCGCTCGCAAATGGTGGTTGAAAAGGGCATTGCCCGCAAAAC
>WFPQ01000256.1 GCA_015487515.1 Hyphomicrobiales bacterium
GGATCATGCTGATGGGAGGGGCGGGGGCCAGGGCCCAGTCCATCGAAAACCCGATTGCCGCCTTTGCCGGGCTGGACAAGATCACGGGACGGCTTACAAGGTTTGATGTCTACATGAACGAAACGGTGCAGTTCGGGGCCCTGCAACTCACCCCCAGGGTCTGTTATACGCGCCCGGCCTCGGAAATTCAGCGGGTTTCGGTATTTGTCGAGGTTGATGAAGTCAGCCTGCAGGGGGACATAACCAGGATATTCACCGGCTGGATGTTTGCGGAGAGCCCGGCCCTTAATGCCATAGATCATCCGGTCTATGACGTGTGGCTGGAAGGGTGCAAGACTTCCTCGGAAGTGCCGCCGCCCGAAAGCCGGTAAAAGTCGCCATCGGCCATCAGGGCCTCGTGCAAAAGCTCCTCATACCGGCTCCGGGATATTTCGATGGCTCCCAGGGTTTGAAGGTGAGGGGATATGAACTGGGTGTCCAGCAGTTTGAAGCCTCCGGCCCGCAGCCGCTGCACCAGGTGGGCCAGGGCGATTTTCGAGGTATTGGCTCTTTTGTGAAACATGCTTTCTCCAAAAAACGCGCCCCCCAGGGCCAGGCCATAGAGCCCGCCGACAAGTTCTTCATCCTGCCATACCTCGATGGTATGGCAGATCTTTCTTTCGAACAATTGTCCGTAAACATCGATGATGGCCTGGTTTATCCATGTGCCTTCCCTGTCGGGTCCACGTTGGGCGCAGGCATGGATCGTTGCCTTGAAATCCGTATCTGTCTTTATGGTATAGTTGTGTTTTTTCAGGGTTTTGCGGAGAGATCTTGATATTTTGAATCCATCAAGGGGTAAAATTCCCCTTCGCTGCGGGCATACCCAGAAAATATCCGGATCGCTGGCGCTTTCGGCCATGGGGAAAATCCCGGCCTGGTATGCCCTTATCACCAGGTCGGGGGTGAATTCCATTTCAAAGGGGCCGGACTTGTGGGACATGGCCGGATCATTGCCTCACAATTTGGCGGATTTTTGCCGCTCTGTCAGCCCTGATCTTTTGCCTGTCCGGCGGTCCGGGCCAGGTATTTTTCCAGCCAGTGAATGTCATAATCGCCGGAAATTATGTCAGGTTCATCCAAAAGATCCCGAAACAGGGGCAGGGTGGTATTTACCCCGTCGATGATGAATTCATCAACGGCCCTGCGCAATCTTTGCAGGCATTCCCTGCGGTCGCGGCCATGCACTATCAGCTTGCCGATCAGGCTGTCATAATAGGGGGGAACCTTGTAACCCTGATAGATGGCGGCATCGACCCGCACCCCTACCCCCCCGGCCGGGTGATAATAGGTTATCTTTCCGGGGGATGGCACGAAGGTGCGGCCGTCCTCGGCATTGATGCGCAATTCTATGGCATGGCCCCAAAAGGTTATTTCTTCCTGCTTTAGGCGCAATTCCTCGCCGGCGGCAACCCTTATCTGCTCATAAACGATATCGATATTGGTGATGCGTTCGGTTACCGGGTGTTCCACCTGCAGGCGGGTATTCATTTCGATGAAATAGAATTCTCCGTTTTCATACAGGAATTCTATGGTGCCTGCGCCTGAATAGTTGAGTTTTTTCATGGCGTTGGCAACGATGGTGCCAATTTCATCACGCTGCTTTGCGCTCAGGGAAGGGGCGGTGGCCTCTTCCCACAGCTTCTGGTGGCGGCGCTGCAGTGAGCAGTCACGGTCTCCCAGATGGACTGCATGACCCTTGCCGTCGCCCAGCACCTGGATTTCGATATGGCGGGGCTTGGCCAGGTATTTTTCGATATAGACCGCATCATCGCCAAAGGCGGCCTTGGCTTCGGAACGGGCCGTGGACCAGGCATGTTCCATCTCTTCATCGGAATGGGCCAGTTTCATGCCTCGGCCGCCGCCGCCCGATGCGGCCTTGACCAGCACCGGATAGCCGATCTCGGAGCCGATCTTGCGGGCCTCTTCGGCGCTTGCGACCTCGCCCTTTGATCCGGGAACGCAGGGAATGCCGAGTTCCAGGGCGGTTTTCTTGGCCTCGATCTTGTCGCCCATTATGTCGATATGGTGGGGGCTTGGGCCGATGAAGGTGATGTTGTGTTCTTCCAGAATCCGGGCAAACCGGGCATTTTCGGACAAAAATCCATAGCCCGGGTGCACCGCGTCGGCCCCGGTTATTTCGCAGGCGGCAAGAATCGAGGGAATGTTGAGATAGCTGTGGGTGGCCGGATTGGGGCCGATGCATACGCTTTCATCGGCCAGGCGGACATGCATGGCATCGGCATCGGCAACCGAATGCACGGCCACGGTCTGAATGCCCAGTTCCTTGCAGGCCCTTAGAATTCTGAGTGCAATTTCGCCGCGGTTGGCGATCAAAACTTTGCTAAACATGGCAGGCAGCCTTTGATTATTCGATTACGACCAGGGGTTCACCATATTCAACCGGCTGGGCATCATCGATAAGAATCCTGACAATGGTGCCGGAACGATGGGCCGGGATCTGGTTCATGGTCTTCATCGCCTCGATGATAAGTACCGTCTGGCCTTCGCTGACCTTGGAGCCCTCGGTAACGAAGGGGGCTGCGTTGGGTTCGGGGGCCAGGTAGCAGG
>WFPQ01000257.1 GCA_015487515.1 Hyphomicrobiales bacterium
ATCACCACCTGGGCCATGTGGGCATACTGGGCCTGGAAAAGGGCGGAATCGAAAACTACCAGATAACCCTTGGCGGATCGGCCGACCTTTCCATGGAAATCGGCAAAAGGGCCGGAAGGGGCTTTTCGGCCGCCGAACTGTTGCCGGCCATGGAAAGGCTGATGGCCCGCTACCTGGAACTGCGCCTGGGGCGGGAGGAAAGTTTCCTGCAGACCATCAGAAGACTTGGCCATGAACCATTCATAGAGGCACTTTATCCGAAAGAGGGAGAACAGGATGTCGCTTGAATCAAGCCGGCAGCAGGGTTTCATCGTGATCAGGGACGGAAAATTTCACTTTTTTGAAAACCCGCAACCGGCAGAAACAGAAACCACAATAATACTGGAACCGGAAACCGCCCCGCAGACATGGCAGGATGAAGTCCTGGCCCCTGATGTGGAATTGATAATAATCAGGCAGGGATCATTTTCCGATGGGCGGGCCTTTTCCATGGGCCGCAGGATCCGCTGCCTGGGCTTTGGCGGAGTCTTGCGGCTGAAGGGGCCGTTGATTGCAGACCAGTACCCGATGGCCATAAGGTGCGGCTTTGACGAGATCGAAATCACGGCAAGCCAGGCAAGGCGCCAGCCGCAGGTCCAATGGAGCAGGGCGCTGGAGCGGACAGGGAACAATTACCTTTCCATTCTGGGCAACAGGGAGCCGTTGCGGTTCGGGGAAGGAGCCGTTGTTCAGCCGTAGGCAAAATCGTCTGCTGGCATGCCTGCAGTTGCAAGGGGCAAATAAAACAGGGAGCCGGAAAGGGGATATTTTTCGAGTTCCCGGGCGCCCTGATTGCGCACGGCGCTGGTAATGACCAGGGTTTTCAGGTCACGACCGGCAAAACAGCAACTGGTCACCAGGCTTGCGGGCACCCTGATCCTTTGCAGTTCTTCTCCCGAGGGAGAAATCCTTACCACCGCCCCGCCCCCGTAGAGCGCACTGTAGACATGACCGTTTTCATCGATGCAAAGGCCGTCAAAGATACCCCTGCTGCGGGGCTGGCGAGCCAGGATGCCGCCCTGGCCAAGGGTTGCGGTTTCAAGGTCACAATCGTGGGCCCAGATAGTGTTGGTAGCGGAATCGGTAACATAGATCATGGCTCCATCCGAACTCCAGCCAATGCCGTTGGGGGCCACAAGATCATCTAGGACCTTTTTTACAACGCCCCCGGAATCAATACGAAAAATGGCCCCGGGGCGCTTGCGATCATGGGTTAGCCAGCCCACCCAGAAATTGCCCAGCGGATCAACAATGCCATCATTGTAGCGTCCGGCAATCCCGGCCAGCCCACAGGAGGCAACCGGATCGGCGATGGGCTCAAGACTTGCGTCTTCGGGATCAAACAGGCAAATTCCCTCATGCTCCAGGGCAACTACCAGCCTGCCGGAATTTCTGGTGGTGGCAATGGCGCCAATGGCGCTCGGCATGGACCAGGATGCATGTGAACCACTGGCCATCGCCTCATCGTCAATGGTTCCACCGGTGATCAGGTGGCGGTGGATTGCCGGTCCTTCCACATCAATCCAGAACAGCGCATCATGTCTTGCGTTCCAGACGGGTCCCTCCCCAAGGACGGGGGAGGCCTTTTGCAGAACCCGGGAGTTTTTTTCATTCATAGGGAACCTGCCTGATAAACCCTGCTGAAACACCTCATGTTCACGCACCCGCCCCTCAGGCAAACGGGCCCCGGGGAGACGGGGCGGCCTCGTCGAGCAGGCCCTCAAACCGCAACTCGTCCCACAGGTCATCCGGAATCTCATGGGCCATGAATCTTGCATTCTGTTCGATTTCGGACGGCTTTACGGCCCCGGTCACAACCGAGGCAACCCGCTTCTGGCCCAGGGGAAACTGGATTGCTGCCGCCGCCAGGGGAGTATCATGGCGATCACAGATCATGGAGATGCGATTGACCCGATCGATCACCGCCTCGGAAGCGGCGCGATAATCATGGGTTGCACCCGGCCTGGCACCGGTGGCCAGGATTCCCGACTTGAAAGGGCCGGCAATCAGAAATGAAAAACCCTGCTTTTCGGCCAGCGGAAAGAGCTCCTGAAGACCATCCTGCTCCAGAAGGGAATATCTTCCGGCCAGCATGTAGCAATCCAGGTCCGCGTTTCTGGCAAACTGCACACTCGGGCCGACCTCGTTGACCCCTATGCCGATAGCCTTGATGATTCCGGCGTCACGAAGCCTGGTCAGGGCCGGAACCGCCCCCTCGATGGCCTCCTTGAATCTCGCATCATATTCATCACCATGGTGGGCCACGTCAACATCGTGAATAAGGGCTATGTCGATCCGGCTCATTCCAAGACGCTGGTAACTGTCCTCAACCGAGCGCATCACCGCATCATAGGTGTAGTCATGCACGATCCTGAAATCCAGTGTCCGCTTCCAGTTGCCGCGCTTGAAATCCCCTCCACGGACCGGTTCGAGCAAGCGGCCAACCTTGGTCGAAAGGGTAAATGTATCACGTTGCTTCTGGCGAAGAACATGGCCAAATCTGTGCTCGGCAACCCCATGGCCATATTGAGGGGCCATATCAAAATGGCCAACACCGGCATCATAGGCGGCCCGGACGGTGGCCAGGGCCTGTTCTTCGGGCAAAACCTCAAAAAGATTGCCAAGCGGAGCACCACCCAGACCGAGCACGGAAACCTCGCACCCGGTTTTTCCCACCTGCCGGCGCCTGATATTCCTGACCATTTTTCCTCACCTGTTGCTGTATGATCTCAAAGACTTTCAACTGTACGAACCATGCAACCG
>WFPQ01000258.1 GCA_015487515.1 Hyphomicrobiales bacterium
CCGGTTTTCTGCTCAAGATCTGGTTCCCCTCGTTTGTTCAAAGCGATTTTACAGTCTGCACCGGTTTCATGAATTGCACCAATTGACCAGCCCTTATCAGTCCCCCCATCATGATGAGTCGTCGTCCCCCATCATGGCCCCGGTATCATGGCCCCGGTTGATTTTTGCACGCCCCTTTTGCGCCCCGCCTTTTACCCGCCACCCTTCTTGCATATCCTTGTCACAAGGGCCAGACCAGCATGATCATGGGCACCGAAATCATGATTACGATGATTTCCAGCGGCAGACCCATGGGCCAGTAATCGCCGAACCTGTATCCTGCGGGACCGAGTATCAGCATGTTGTTCTTGTGTCCTATGGGGGTGAGAAAGGCACAACTTGCACCAATGGCAACTGCCATCAGGAACGGATCCGGATTGACCCCGAGCGCATCGGCAAGCTGAATGGAGACGGGGGCGGCAATTATGGTGGTTGCTGTATTGTTCAGCACGTCGGAAAGGGTCATGGTAGCAATGATGATTATCGAAAGGGCAGCCCATCCGGGCAGCCCGTCGGTAACGGCGGCCAGCCCCGTGGCAATCAGCTGTGTGCCTCCGGTTGCCTCAAGGGCGGCCCCAAGGGGTATCATGGACCCCAGCAGAACGATTACCGGCCACTCGATGCTGTCATAGAGTTCTCGCAGGGGCAGAATGTCAAACAGCACCATCCCGATGGCCACCAGCGCCAGGGCAATGGTCAGTGGCAAAACGTCAAGGGCCCCAAGAACAATGGCAAAAGAAAACAGGGCAATGGCCCCCCAGGCCCTGTCATGGCGGGTCACGTTGAGCTTCCTGTCGGCCAGGGGCAGCACCTGGAGCCGGGCAAATGCCTCGTTCATGCCCGAGGCATTCCCCAATAGCAACAACACGTCACCGGGGCGCAGCCTGGTACGGCGCACCCTTTCCCGCACCGTTCTGCCCATGCGGCTCAGCCCGATCAGGGATATTCCGTAAGCCCGCAACAATTGAACCTGGTTGGCGGAACGACCCACCAGGCGGCTGTCCCGGGTAACCACCACTTCGGCCAGGGTCTGCTCCGAGCTCAGTTGAGCGACCTGGCCGGATTTTCCCTGGAATTTTATGGAAAGGGCACCGGAAAGGGCATTTAACGCATCGGCCTCCCCCTGGATTATCAGAATGTCGCCGGCCGCTATCCTTGCATTCCTGGCCCGGCCCGCAAGGCGCTCTCCCCGCCTGACCAGTCCCAGGATCATGCAATCGTTTCCATCGGCCACCTCGTCCAGTTCCCTCACCTTCTTACCGATGATTGCCGCCCCCTCCGGCACCACCAGTTCGGCCACGTAATCCTCCATGCTGATCATTTCCTCGACCGGCCCCGCCCCCGACGGGCCGGAAGGGATCATGCGCCACCCCGCAAGGGCAATGAAAGCCAGCCCGCCAAGGGCGACCGCAAGTCCGACCGGGGCAAAGTCGAACATGGAAAACGGACTCCCAAGGGCCTGGTTGCGATAAGAGGCGATTATTATGTTGGGCGGCGTGCCGATCAGGGTGACCATGCCCCCGAGAATGGTTGCAAAGGACAAGGGCATCAGCGACCTGGCCGGGGGACGTCCCGCCTGGCGGGCGGCCTGCATGTCTACCGGCATCAGCAGGGCAAGGGCGGCCACATTGTTCATGAAGGCAGACAGGGCCCCGCCCAGAACCCCCATGAAAGTTATGTGAAGGGCAAGGGACCTGGTGCGGTCAATGGCAACCCTGGTGATCAGGTCAACGGCCCCCGAACGTATCAGCCCGGCCGAAATCACCAAAACCAGGGCAACTATTATGGTGGCTTCATGGCCAAAACCGGCAAAGGCCGTTTCCGCTGGCACCACCCCCGATATCACCCCGGCGACAAGGGCGGCAAAGGCCACCAGGTCATAACGCCACCTCCCCCATAGCAGGCCGGCCAGAACCAGCCCGATCAGGGCAAACAATATGATCTGCTGACTGGTCAAATCCCGGATCTCCAAATCGAATGCAGCTGTTTTTGAGTCTGGTCCAAGTTGACCCCGGGCGCAAGCCTGCCCTGTAATGGAAAATACGGTTTCTGCAATGGATCGGCTTTTGCCATGCACCGATCATGCATGAAAAAACGGGCGGGCATCACCCCGCCCCTAAAGATTTGGAGATCACAAACCGAAGGTTTTTACCGTAAGATTTCCTCCGTGGAACATGTTCAGACTAGGGTTTGCAAATGAAACCACCATTGAAGAACCGGTTAAAATTTTAGACAAATTACAGCAGAATTGCAGTGACCCGGCCCAGCCATCAACAACCGCCACCAAAAGGTGCATTCTGACAGGAATCTTACGGCAACCCGTAGCGGGAATCCCGCCCCGGCCAGCCCCGTCAGCGGAACCATTGCCGAACCGCCGAATATCTGCAATCATCCGGCGATGGTCATCCGGCTATAGCCGTCCATGACAGTGCTTGAACTTCTTGCCGGAACCGCAGGGGCATTTTTCATTGCGGCGGGTGTTTTTCATCAACTCTTCCGAGATCGGCTCAAGGGGAGCATCATCACCGCCTGCCCCGGACTGAAGGGTCTGCTGGGCCTGTAATGGCTGCCGGGCCTGGGGGGGTTGAATCTGAATGGCCACATGGGCCAGCTGGGTGGTTACCAGTTCGCGCAGATTGTCCAGAAGCTTCTCGAACAGCTCGTAGGCTTCCTGCTTGTATTCATTCAGGGGATCACGCTGGGCCAGTCCGCGCCATCCCACCACCTTTTGCAGGTGATCAAGGGTTATCAGGTGTTCCCGCCACAACCCGTCAAGGGAACTGAGCAGATAATGGCGTTCGACCTGCCGCATGGCCTCGGGCCCATATTGAGCCGCCTTTGCCGCGATCACCTCGTCGGCCGCATCGGTCAGCCTCTGGCGCACCATTTCCACGTCAATGCCCTCTTCCTGTGCCCATTCGTCTATCGGCGCCTCCACGTTCAGATATGTCCTTGCTGCCTCGGCAAGCTGTTCTGTATTCCACTGTTCGGGATAGGCGCGCTCGGGTATTGCCTTGGCAATGATATTGTCGACCACGTCATGGCGCATGTCCCTGACCGTATCCGAGACGTTTGCATCATCCATGAGTTCCAGTCGCTGGCTGAATATCGTCTTGCGCTGATCATTCATCACGTCGTCATATTTGAGAATGTTCTTGCGCACGTCAAAGTTTCTGGCCTCGACCTTGCCCTGGGCCCGTTCTATGGCCTTGGTCACCCATGGATGGGTGATGCTTTCCCCCTGTTCCAGGCCCAGTTTTTCCAGCATGGAATCCATGCGCTCGATGGGAAATATGCGCATCAGATCATCCTGCAGGGACAAAAAGAACTTGGAATGTCCCGGATCCCCCTGGCGCCCTGAGCGCCCCCGCAACTGGTTGTCTATGCGCCGGCTTTCGTGGCGCTCGGTACCCACCACGTAAAGGCCGCCCGCGGCCAGGGCCTTTTCCTTCTCGGCTGCGATGGAGGCTTCTATTTCCCTGATCTTTTTCTGCCTTTGTTCTTCGTCAAGTCCTTCGGTTTCCTGGGCGATCCGCAATTCACGATTGCCCCCCAGCTGGATGTCGGTTCCCCGTCCGGCCATGTTGGTGGCTATGGTGACGGCGCCGGGCATGCCGGCATCACCAATGATCTGGGCCTCCTGTTCGTGATGGCGGGCGTTCAGGATCTTGATGTTCCTGACACCTATCTTTTCCAGCTTTTCGGCCAGGATTTCGGATTTTTCGATGGAAGTGGTGCCAACGAGTATCGGCTGCCCCCGTTCCTGGCAATCTTTTACCAGCTCTGCTATGGCGGCGAATTTTTCCTCGGCGGTGCGGAATATGGCATCATCCTCGTCGATGCGGGCCACCTCCTTGTTGGTGGGAACGCTGACCACCTCCAGATTGTATATGTCGGCAAATTCCTCGGCCTCGGTATCGGCGGTTCCGGTCATGCCGGCCAGTTTCTTGTAAAGGCGGAAATAGTTCTGAAAGGTTATGGAGGCCAGGGTCTGGTTTTCCGGCTGAATTGCCACCCCCTCCTTGGCCTCCAGCGCCTGATGCAGCCCGTCGGAATAGCGCCGTCCGGGCATCATCCGTCCGGTAAACTCGTCAATGATGATCACCTGGTTGTTGCGAACGATATATTCCTTGTCCCGATTATATATTCTGTGGGCTCTCAGGGCATTGTTCAGGTGATGAACGGTGGAAACGTTCTCCGCATCGAACAGCGAACCCCCGGCAAGCATGTTGTCTTTTTTCAGCAGTTCCTCGAATTTTTCTATGCCCTGATCGGTAAAGGTTGCGGTCCTGGTCTTGCGGTCCAGTTCATAATCCCCCTCTTCCAGATGGCTCATATACTTGTCCATGGCGATATATTGCTGGGATCGGTCTTCGGCCGGCCCGGAAATTATCAGGGGAGTGCGGGCCTCGTCGATCAGGATCGAATCCACCTCGTCGACTATGGCGAAATTGTGCCCGCGCTGCACCATCTGGGCCCTGGTGTGTTTCATGTTGTCGCGCAGATAATCAAACCCGAACTCGTTATTGGTGCCATAGGTCACGTCGGCCCCATAGGCGGCCATGCGCTCTTCTTCGTTCATGTCATGGACTATGGTGCCAACGCTAAGGCCCAGAAATTCATAGACCTGCCCCATCCATTCGGCGTCACGCCGGGCCAGGTAATCATTCACCGTGACCACGTGCACCCCCTTGCCCTCCAGGGCATTAAGGTAAACGGCCAGGGTCGCAACCAGGGTCTTGCCCTCGCCGGTGCGCATTTCGGCAATGGCATTTTCATGGAGCACCATGCCCCCGATCAGCTGCACGTCGAAATGGCGCAGGCCAAGGGTACGCCTTGAGGCTTCCCGCACCGTTGCAAAGGCATCAACGAGCAAGTCATCGAGCTTGCGACCCTCCGCGACCTGGGCCCGCATGTTGAAGGTGCGCGCCTTGAGCTCGCTGTCGGAAAGCTTTTCCATCTCCGGCTCAAGGGCATTTATTTTTTCGACCCGTGGCCGGTAGGCCCTGATCCGCCGATCATTCAGGGATCCGAAAAGCTTGCGGGCTAGCGCGGAGACAACCATTGGTATTTCCTCGTAGAAAGAAGCTTTGACAAAAGAAGCCCTTGCAAAGCCGAAAATTTATGATCCATTGCCGGTTAAGGTGATTATTCCCCGGGCGAAGTCCTTTGTGACCGGAACGTGATCACGGGGAACAACAGCCAGATGTAAGAGGGGGGAACTGTCTTGTCAACGCCGCCGCCATGCCCATGGGCAAGAGTATGGGCAAGGACATGAAAAAAGACACCGGCAGGGACATGACAGGGACATGAATGGGGGCATGGATGAAAACGGAACCGGGGCAGACCCGAAAAACAATATCTGCCTGCACCGTCCCGTGACCGGAATGGCAATGGCCGATGCTTTTTGTTAGATTTATGAATGAAATTGCTATAAACAGCTGCCAGCAGGAGAATGAACCCGCAAGCAAATGATGGCAGGGACCGGAATACAAATGATGGCAGGGACCGGAATAATGACAGGTACCACCTGCCGGTTTCCTCTCGCGTGAAACGGGCCCTGTTATTATGAACGATGGGGCGCCGGATATCCGGATATGAGGCACCCCATGACAGGGTAACGGACAAACCGGGATGATGGACAACGGGATGATGGACAATATGAAAAACACTAACAGGAAAACATTTGCCCCGGCCCTTTTGGCATTGATGCTGGCAGCCCTGGCCCTGTTGCCTTTGCCTGCCCTTGCCCGGGGCAGCGAAACCAACATATCCCCGGACTCGGTCGTGGCAACGGTCGACGGGATTCCCATAACCGAAGAAGAACTGGCCTTTGCCGCCGAGGACATGGCCCAGGACCTGCGCTCCATCCCCCCCGCCGAGCAAAGAGCCCTGCTCACAAGGGTGCTGATCGACATGAAACTGCTGGCCAACGCGGCCCGGGCCCTGAACCTGAACGAGGGAGAGCTATTTGAAAGGCGTCTGCGCTACCTGGAGGAAAGAGCCCTTAGAAGGGCCTATTTCGTCAGCCAGATAAATGAAACCATTTCCCGGCAAGACGTGATGGCCGCCTACGAGACCTTTGCCGCATCCCAGGTTCCCGAAGAGGAATTGCGGGCCCGCCATATATTGCTGGCCAGCCTCGAAGATGCCCAGGTGGTCAGGCAGGAACTGGATGCGGGGCGGGATTTTGCGGAACTGGCCCGGGAAAAATCCACCGGTCCCTCGGGTCCCAATGGCGGCGACCTGGGATTTTTTGGCCGCGGACGCATGGTCAAGGAATTCGAGGATGCGGTCTTTTCCATGGAAGTGGGGGAAATTTCCGACCCGGTACAGACCCAGTTCGGCTGGCACATAATAAAGCTGGAAGAACGCAGGCAGAGCAAGCCCCCGGCCTTTGAGCAGGTGGCAGACCAGATCCGCCAGCAATTGCTCGTGGACCGGTTCGACCAGACCGTCGAACGGCTCAAGTCCTCTGCGGTGATAGAAATAACCGATCCCGGCATAAGGGCGGTTCTGGAACAGGCCCCCGGCGCCAACTGAAGGAGCACCGGCCATAAAACCGCCAGATCAGGAAACCGCCGGGTCATGATGCTGGAGGACCCGGCCTTCACCCACGGAAAACTGTTGTGCATGAATTGAAAATCTCGCCCCTGGCCCCGGAAAGATTTCCATCCACGATGCCGGTGGACGGAGTAAGACTTCACGTTGGCTCCAGCGTAGATTCCTATGGAGACCGCCCGAACATTCTTCTTGCCTCCTTTGCAAGAGGAACGGTTGCGGCCGGGGTCTTCACCCTTTCCAGGTGCGCATCGGCCCCTGTGGAATGGTGCCGGAAGGCATTGCGCAACCCCCTTGTTGGTGCCCTGGTGGTGAATGCAGGCAATGCCAATGCCTTTTCGGGCAGAAAGGGAGCCCTGGCAGTCGACCGGATAGCCGCCCACGTGGCCCGCAACAATTCCATCCAGGCCCCGGAAGTCATGCTGGCCTCGACCGGGGTGATAGGAGAGCCCCTGGAACCGGAGCCGGTCCTTGACGTGCTGGAAAAAATCACGGACGGCCCCGTGGCGGATTTCGAAGCGGCAGCCGGGGCCATAATGACCACTGATACCCATGCCAAGGGATCAATGGCGGTTTTCGAGGATGACGGCATACAGGTGCCCATAGTGGGCATTGCCAAGGGATCGGGCATGATTGCCCCGGACATGGCAACCATGCTCTCATTCGTCTTTACCGACATGGCAATCGACAAGCCCATATTGCAGGAATTGCTGCAGCGGCAGGTGGAAAGCAGTTTCAATTCCATAACCGTGGACAGCGACACTTCCACCTCTGACACCTGCCTGGTATTTGCCACGGCAAAGGCCAGGAAGCGCGGGGTAAAACCCATAGGCAGCATGGACGATCCCAGGGTGCCGGCCTTTGAAAACGCCCTTGGGGACGTATTGTTCGACCTGGCCATGCAGGTGGTGCGCGATGGTGAAGGAGCCACCAAGTTCGTCGAGATAAATGTCAGCGGAGCCAGGGATTCGCAAAGCGCCAGAAAAATCGCCTTCTCGGTGGCCAATTCCCCCCTGGTCAAGACCGCCATTGCCGGAGAGGACCCCAACTGGGGACGCATCGTCATGGCGGTGGGCAAGGCGGGAGAACCGGCAGACCGGGACAGGCTGTCCATTGCCTTTGGCAATGTTCTCGTTGCCGAAAGGGGAATGCGGGCAAAAAGCTATTCCGAACAGGAAGCCAGCCAGTACATGAAAAACCAGGAACTGCAAATCTTCATCGACCTGGGCATCGGAAACGGCACGGCCCGGGTTTTCACCTGTGACCTGACCCATGATTATATATCCATAAATGCCGATTACAGGAGCTAGGGTCAGGACATTCAGGTCACGGCATTGGTATTACTGCTTATCTTTGGGAATTTGCAAATGAAACAGGTTCTGGCAGTGGCATGCGCCCTGATTGACATCGATCAAAGGGTGCTCATTGCCCAGCGCCCCGATGGGGCGGAAATGGCCGGTTTGTGGGAATTTCCAGGTGGCAAGATCGAACCCGGGGAAACCCCCGAACAGGCCATTGCCCGGGAATTGAAGGAAGAACTGGCCATCGACGTCAGGGGCGCCTGCCTGGCTCCTTTGACATTTGCTTCCCATTCTTATGAAAATTTTCACTTGTTGATGCCACTTTTCATCTGTCGGAAATGGCAGGGCGACCCGGTGGCCAAAGAACACAAGGCACTAAAGTGGGTCAGAGCAAACAGATTGAAACAATTTGCCATGCCAGCTGCCGATGAACCATTGGTTGCCCATTTATGCGATCTGCTGTGAATAGGTGACTTGTTATCAGGCGATACTAGAAGGTTGAAAATGGCAAATCTGGGCAAGAAAATAGAACAGTTCCTGAAGAATGACAGCGGAGCGACCGCCATTGAATACGGTCTCATCACCGCCCTCATGGCGGTGGCGGCAATCGTTTCCTTCGTTGCCCTTAGCAACGGATTGCAGAATATATTCGGA
>WFPQ01000259.1 GCA_015487515.1 Hyphomicrobiales bacterium
CATGTCACCACCCCCATGTCACCGCTTCACTTCCGGGGGCCATGAAACGGCACGAAATTGCTCCAATAAAAGGCTTTGCCCGGAAACCGGCCCGCATATTACCCCAAAATCACCCGCAGATTACGGTTTGCCTTTGCAATTGCTTCCCAAAGCACCTATATTGGAACTGCCGGAAACGGCTATGGCGATAAATGACTATCGGAATAAACCCATCGGACCCGGGGGCAGTACCCGGCGCCTCCACCAGATTTCCGGGCAGTTCCTTCAGGGGGTGATACCGCTCCTCGTTGGACACGCCAGGGGCAGAAATGTCAGGCGGGGCACAAATATCAGGCGGATTGCAGGTGTCATACGGGGCACAGGCGCCGGCCGGGTATCAGGTGCCGGCAAGGCATCGAGTACCGGCAAGATATCAAGTGCCAGGAAGAACGGAAATGTCATGGGGGCGAAACAGGATCGACGAGGGCGTAAAGGGTATGTTTTCGCTCGGCATGGTACCACCGTATCGGACCATTTTTTAGTTGCAAACGACAACTATGCTGAGGCTCGTCTGGCTGCGTAAGCGGTTCGACACCTCGAATTGAAGCCCTGGACCCCTAGCAGAGTTCAGGCGGGGTTCGCAGGCACCTGGCAACAGAAGCCTGCACTTTTTACCAACATGCATCTGCGCTTTGCACCAACATGCATCTGCCCCCCCATTTCAGTGCCGTCCTGCTCCGCACCGCCCCTCGCCACCGGGAAATACGGCTGGCGGCATGGAGACGGCGAGAACTGGAACCGGGCATCCGTCCGCTTTGCAGTTCCCTTGCCCGCCCTGATTGCATCAGGACTTTTTTTGGCCTGTGGCTTTCCTGTATTTTAACCGTATTTCCGTGCAATTTTCTGCAATTTGCATCCCGGTGGTCCTGCCCTTGTGCTTTTGCGGATTTTGATTTCATTTGACCCTTGAAATCACCCCGGGTTCTGTCGTCAGATGCACCGGATCAGAATCCGGATTCAAATATTTGATTTTGACAGGAAAACCGGTCAATAATCATGTTATCGTCACCAGCCTGGCACCGGCGCCGGTCAGGTGACGGCGCCGTTACCGAAAAACCAGCAGTCGAAGGAAAATTCATGGCCCAGGATCATATTCGCTACGATGTACTGACGCAGGACGCCCTGCGCGGGGTTGTGCGCAAGGTTCTTGGAGAAGTGGAAAAGACCGGCCTGCCGGGCGATCATCATTTTTTCATTTCGTTTGCCACCCGAGCCCCCGGGGTTCGCATTTCAAAAAAGCTCCTTGATGAATATGATGAAGAAATGACCATCGTCATCCAGAACCAGTACCGGGACCTGAAAACCTCGGAAACCGGTTTTGAAATAGGCCTGTCCTTCGACGGGGTCAGCGAACAGCTCGTCATACCGTTTTCAGCCCTCAAGGGCTTTTTCGATCCATCGGTGGAATTCGGAATGCAGTTCGAACCCTCCAGCACCGGGATGCAGGTGGAAGAGGATTTTGCAGACGATAAGGATTCCGGACCACAGGAGGATCCCGGGCCGAATGAAGGAGAAAACCTGCAGGCCGGTAACCCGGAAAATGCCGGACCCGCCAAAGACGGGGAAAAGGTCGTGTCCCTTGATTCCTTTCGCAAGAAATGACCGGACATTGGACTTTTTCAAATGACCCGGCCTTTCATGATACTGCCCCCGCCCCCCATTCACGAATTGCCCCCGGCGGGCTTGCGGATAGCCGCGACTTGCCTGCCCCTTTGCTGTCGGTTCCCGAACAACAGATAAAATGAACAAAAGGCAGGTTTGTTGATAAAGCGTTCCATCACTCTTTCCGGCCACAGGACATCCCTGGCCCTTGAGGCCGAATTCTGGCAGGCCCTTCAGACCATCGCCGCCCAAAAGGGCCTTTCCCTGCCTGCCCTTGTCACCACCATCGACCGCCAGCGCCAAAACAGCAATCTCTCCTCGGCCATACGGGTATATGTGCTAAGGCATTTCCTCCCCGGCTCGGCCGATTCCCAGGGTCCCGACATTTCCTAGAGCAGTTCAGATTTAGTTTGAATCGAATATGGATTCCCAAATCAGTTGAATTGTGATTCAAGATGCATACTGGACAAGGAGGCCAGTATGCATGCCAAAACCTTATTCCAATGATCTTCGCGAACGTGCGGTTAAAGC
>WFPQ01000260.1 GCA_015487515.1 Hyphomicrobiales bacterium
GAACAGGGAGTGGAACTGGGAAGAGAAGGGATGATCGAGGCCCAGGTCGGCAAGGAGAAAGGAATTATTTCACACGGGGGCATTGGCGGCAGGGCCGTTCTGATTGCAGAAGGGGTTCTGGACCTGGAATGGCAGGAAAGCCCCAAGGCCACTGACTGAGCCGGAAAACTCCTGAACTTGACCTTCATGGGGACCTGGAGCAAAGTCTGTTCCTTGTCCGTCCCCGACGGGGTTCTTCCGGCCAGGGCAGCAGGGGGGTGAAGATCCGGTGAAGAGGGCGTGAAGATCCGGTGCCGGGTATCGGCGCCAGGCTGGCCAGCCTGTCTTGGTGCCGTGGCCGCCTTCCGGATGGGAACCGGGGCTTTTGGGCAGACACTGCCGGTCGGACATGGTGGGGGTGCAAGGAGGGGAGGAAAGCCGTTTTGGGAACAATCTCGTTGCCGGTCTGGTTCGTGGTGGTGATTGCCGTTCTGGCGGCAATCGGGCTGACCGATCGGTTGCTGATGCCGGGGGTGCGCTGGTTTTTCAGGCGCCGGGCCAACAGGGCCATCGAGTTGCTAAATGAGCGGCTTTCCCTCAAGATACAGCCGTTCAAGCTCACCAGGAGGCAGGCCCTGATCGATGCCCTGATGTTTGATCCCGAAGTCATCAGGGCGGTGGAGGAAGAAGCCAGGGAAAGCGGCTCGCCCCGGCAGGTGGTCATGGAAAAGGCGCGCACCTATGCCAACGAGGTGGTGCCGGCCTTTTCCCATTATACATATTTCCGCATCGGTACGCGGCTGGCCAGAAAGCTTTCCCGGATGCTTTACCGGGTTCGCCTGGGCAATTCCAACGACAAGGCACTGGCCGAGATAGATCCGAATTCAACGGTGGTTTTTGTAATGAACCATCGCTCCAACATGGATTATGTGCTGGTTACCTACATGGCCGCCTCCAGTTCTGCTCTTTCCTATGCGGTGGGAGAATGGGCCCGGGTCTGGGCCCTGCAAAGCCTGATAAGGGCCATGGGGGCCTATTTCGTAAGAAGGTATTCGACGGGAAACGCTCTGTATCGCAAGGTGCTGGCCAGATATGTCCACATGTCGACCA
This sequence comes from Hyphomicrobiales bacterium, assembly GCA_015487515.1. Lineage (GTDB taxonomy): Bacteria > Pseudomonadota > Alphaproteobacteria > Rhizobiales > Devosiaceae > DROE01. Next base: position 1,090 of record WFPQ01000260.1, read on the forward strand.
TGGCCGGGGTCACCCAGGCGGTGTTTCCCGAGGGGGGGCTTTCAAAGGATGGAAAACTGCGCCCGCCAAAGTTCGGTCTGCTTTCCTATATGGTGGGCGGGTTCGATCCCAAGGGGGGGCGCGATGTGGTATTCGTTCCGGTGGGTATCAATTATGACCGGGTGCTGGAGGACAGGGTGCTGACTTCTTCGGCTGCGGCCGGAGAGGGGGAAAGGCCGCGTTTCAGGTTCAATCCGGGGGTCTTGATGGGTTTCCTGGGACGCTCGGTCATGCAGACCTTCAGGGGCAGGTGGTTTCGTTATGGTTATGCCTGTGTCAGTTTTGGAAAACCCATATCCATGCGCAGGTACCTGGAGGAAAATGAACTGGACTTCCGCTCTTTGCCGGACGGAAAACTTCACGGGGAAATGGAAAGGCTGGGCCTGATGCTCATGGACGAGGTCGGGCGGTCCGTACCCGCATTGCCCACTTCCCTGGTGGCCACGGTTCTGCTTGAAGATGAAAGCCGGCCCCTTAGTCTTTTCAATATCAAGACCGGGGTGTTCAACCTGATAAACGAGCTCCAAAAGGCCGGGGTTCATGTGCATGTGCCGCGCAATGACCATGATTACCTGGTGGAGGTGGGATTGCGCATGCTCATCCTGCGCCACCTGGTGCTGGTTGCCGGGGACAGCTATCGGATTTCGCCGAACGAGCGTGACCTGGTGGCATATTATGCCAATGCAATTGCCCACCAGGTGGGCCGGGGTGCGGGAGAAGGAAAATCTGCGGGCAGCGCGGCAGGCAAGCCGGATGAAGCGGATTTGCCCCCGGAGCCTGTTGCGCAATCTAAATAATTTGTTAATGATGGGCGGGCAGACTTGAAGAGTTGCTTATCGAACAAGACCCGGCCCCGACCAATGATATCGAGCAGAACTGAAATTGCTGAACATGCGCCGGCCGTAAAACACGTATCGGGTCCGGGGCGTTTATTGGTCACGGGGCGGGCATTTGCCATGGGGCACATTTTCGGGCGGTGGCCACTGGCCGGACCCGGATCCCTTCGTGTTCTTCAGTCAGCCGGCCCGGCCCGCACCCCGGACCCTGCAAAACTTCTTCTCCTTAGCAGCCTCTGAATTCCGGCGGTCCCTTTCAACCGGGGCGGGAGTTCAGAGGATTGAATTTTTCAGACGGACAGAACTTTGTTTCGGGCGCCGGTGGACCATCTCCTTCATCACTGGACAATTACAGGC
>WFPQ01000261.1 GCA_015487515.1 Hyphomicrobiales bacterium
AGGGCAGCCAGGGGGGCAGACGGCCCGGCAGGTTCTGGAGGATACCTATCGTTCGGCCGGGATATTGCTGAAAAACTGGCAGCAGGCCCGGGAGCGCTCGGCCCGAAGCTATAATGATCTTCCTTCCAGGGTTTTTGTCCTTGCCTATGGCGGTCAGGATTGAAAACAGCCGGTGGTAACGGTTTTTTCGGGCTGTTTGAACCCGGCAATGGCAGTGGATTTGCTGTCAGACCGGTTTTTTGGAGCATGTGTCCGGTTCGGGTCTTTTGTCAGCCGTTCATGTTATCGTTTTTGTTGCGGCTTGATAGATGGGGCGCTGATGTCTGTTTGGAAAAATATTGCGGCGGTTCTCGGCTCCATAGCAAACGGTCTTGACCCGGACAACTGGCTACCGGGGGGCAGGGAAGCCGCTTTCACCCTTTCGCTGGTGGCGCTTTCGGCAAAAATGGCGGTGGCCGACGGGGTGGTTTCCGCTTCCGAGGTCAGGGCCTTTCGGGGCCTGGTGCAGGTTCCTCCCGGTGAAATGGAAAGAATTGAAAGATTCTTTGACCTTGCCCAGAGGGATGTGGCCGGCTTTGCATCCTATGCAAGAAAAATCAGGCGCCTGTTCATCGACAGTCCCGAGACGCTGGAGCACGTGCTTGAAGGATTGTTCAGCATTGCAGCGGCCGATGGGATGATTCATGAGGGGGAACTGGATTACCTGGAAGAGGTCAGTTCCATATTCGGGTTCGGAGGGGAAAAGTTCAGGAGGATTTCTGCCCGTTACATGATGCCCGAGCATGGTCCCGATCCCTACCTGACCCTTGGAATAGTGCCCGGGGCCAGTGATGAGGAGGTCCGGGCGGCCTACAAGAGGCTGGTGCAAAAATATCATCCGGACAGGTTGCTGGCCAACGGGGTTCCGCGGGAATTGCTGGACCTGGGAACGGCGCGCATGGCAGCCATAAATGTGGCCTATGAAAATATTCGCGAGGCCAGGGGGCACGGCAGATAGGAGTCTGGCAGATGGGGGGTGAAAATGGGTTCCTGTCAAGTGGGGATGGTGAAAAAGCTTCGTGATAATCGGTTTGGCATTCTTGCAGATTTATCCTAAAGCAGTGCTGCCAGTTGACCGGGTGACCGCTTCTGCCCGAAAGGGCGGGGGAGGAAAGTCCGGGCTCCACGGAAACACGGTGCCGGATAACGTCCGGCGGGGGCGACCCCAGGGAAAGTGCCACAGAAAGCAAACTACCATTTTTCCGCAAGGGACAATGGAAAAGGTGAAAGGGTGCGGTAAGAGCGCACCGCGTTCCTGGCAACAGGGACGGCATGGTAAACCCCACCGGGAGCAAGACCTAATAGGGATGATGCGGGGAAACCCGGGCCGAGTTTTTGGGCCAGGTCATCCGGGTTGGTCGCTTGAGGCGCGTGGCGACACGTGTCCCAGATGAATGGTCACCACGTGGCGGGAAACCGCTGCCCTACAGAACCCGGCTTACAGGTCAACTGGCACTTTTTCTCCATGCATGGAAACAGAATAAAAATACCGTTTTGTTTTTAAGGAAACAAATTCTTAAAGCTAAAGGGGCAAAATGCCCCGGAACCCCCTGTTCCGATCAAATTACTGGACGGGTTCGAGGTGTTTTCGGAGTGTCGGCCCGACCCAGTTGCCGGTTTGGAGTTGTAGTTTGAGCAGCAGAGAAGAAAGCATCCGGGGCAAGGCAGAAAACAGGCTCGGGGGGCCGCGTGCAAAAGCCGGACCTGATGGCGGTGAAGTGCACATGCCGGTAATGCTTGAAGAGGTGTTGAGGGTTTTCGAGCCGGTCAGGGATGGCAATATAATCGATGCAACCTTTGGAGCCGGCGGTTATTCCAGGGGGCTGCTTGAGGGCGGGGCCCGGGTTTTTGCAATCGACAGGGACAGGAACGTCAAGGCATTCGCAGGCGGCCTGAAACGTCTTTATCCGGACAGGTTCGAGTTTTGTGAGGGGAAATTTTCCTCGATGGAGGAAATGGTCCGGGCCAGGGATTTCATGCCCGTTGACGGGGTCGTCATGGATATAGGGGTCAGTTCGATGCAGCTGGACCAGGCGGAGCGGGGGTTTTCCTTCATGCATGACGGCCCCCTGGACATGCGCATGGGGGACGGGGCCAGAAGTGCGGCCGATCTTGTAAATGTTCTTGGGGAGCGGGAACTCCATGACATCATATTTGCCTATGGGGAAGAAAGACGGGCCCGTACCATAGCAAGGGCCATAGTCGAGCGGAGAAAAAGTCGCCCCCTTGTCACGACCGGGCAACTGGCGGAACTGGTCGAACAGGTCCTGGGCCGAAAGCCGGGGCAGAAACACCCGGCCACCAGGACCTTTCAGGCCCTGCGCATCGCGGTGAACCGGGAACTGGATGAACTGGTAGAGGGCCTGTTCGGGGCCGAAAGGGTGCTGCGCGAGGGGGGATGGCTCGGGGTGGTCACATTTCATTCCCTGGAGGACAGGATAGTAAAGAGATTCTTCGCCGCTCAGAAAAGGTCTGCCGCCGTTTCAAGACATTTGCCCGGGCCGGAGAATGATGGGGGGGCATGGGAAAGGATTTCCAGGCCGAAAAAGGCCGGTGCGGGGGAAATCAAGCGAAATCCGCGGGCCCGTTCGGCTACCTTGCGCTTTGCCCGTCGCAGCGCTCAGAAACCCCGCCAGACCAGTTTTTCCGGGCTTGGAGTCCCCCTTTCAAAAGTTGGCGGGACCCATGGAGGGAGCAGGACCCCTGGAGGAAGCAGGGCCAATGCGGATGGCGGGGGCAGACCTGTTTCAAAAGTCAGGGGAGCGGCATGATACGCGGGATCAACATTTTTCTTCTGGTCGTCAGCATCTTTGCCCTGGTCGGAGTTTACAGCATAAAATTCAGGTCGGAAGCCCTTGAAGAAGAGAAGATGGAACTGGCCAGAACCGTGGCCCAGAAGCAGGGGCAGCTGTCGGTGTTGCAGGCGGACTGGGCCTTTTTCAATCAGCCATCCTATATCGAGCCGATAGTTGAGCGTAACAGGGAGGCGCTGAACCTGGAGATCCTGAAGGCAGGTCAGTTCGGGGCCGTAAAGGATATTCCCATGCGACCCCAGATTGCCGATGACGAGGCCCTGACCGCCCTGTTCGCGGCCCTTGACGAGGGAATCGATCCCATTGGAGACAAATTGGCGGAGTTGCTGGCCCAATGAGCATCGATACATATGGTCCTGATGGGATGATTGCCCTTGAAGGGGGAAAGAAGGCAAGGAAGAACCTGACATCGGGGCGCCTGCGCCTGATGATCCTGTTCCTGGTTCTGGCCTTCGGAGCCATTGGTGCAAGGCTGGTGATGCTGGGAATTTCAGCCGGGGGTGAGCGGGCTGGACAGACCGTGGCGGCCGTTGCTGCAGAGGCCCGCCCGCCCATAGTCGATCGCAACGGGCGTGACCTGGCCATGGATATACTGGTTCCGTCCATGTATGCATCGCCGCGTCAGATAATCGATCTTGACGAGGCGGTGGAAAAGCTCAGCGCCGAATTGCCGGATCTTGACAGGGAATGGCTCAGGGACAAGCTGGATGGCAACGAGGGATTTGTCTGGATCAAGCGGGAAATGAGCCCGGCCGCCCAGGAGCGCATTTTCAACCTGGGGATTCCGGGAATAAATTTCAGGACCGAGAGCAAGCGCTTTTATCCGGGAAGAAACATTGCCGCCCATGTGCTCGGCTCGGTCAACGTGGACAATCAGGGCATTGCGGGGATAGAAAACTACATGGACAGCGATGCGTTCGCCATGACCCGTCTTGCCGGCGAGGTGCCGGAAGGCGAGGCCGTGAGGCTTTCCATTGATCTCAGGGTGCAATATGCCCTGCAGGCCGAACTGGCCGACGCCCTTGAAAGATATCAGGCCATTGCGGCAGCCGGGGTGATTCTGGACGTGGCAACGGGAGAGGTGCTGGCATTGGCCTCGTTGCCGGATTTTGACCCGAATGATCCAAAGAGCGCTCTGCAGGAAGGGCGCTTCAACAGGATAACGGCAGGAACGTTCGAACTGGGATCGACCTTCAAGACGGTGACCATGGCCGGGGCCCTGGACAGCGGAGCCGTATCGATAACCGATGAATTCGATGCCAGGGAGCCCATAAGATTCGGCCGGTTCACCATAGATGACTACCGGGGCAAACGACGTGTGCTGAGCCTTCCCGAGGTCTACAAGTTCTCCTCGAACATAGGCACCATAAAGGTGATGCAGCAGATGGGCAAAGACAATTTCAGGGCTTTTCTGACCCGTATCGGGTTCGATGACGAATTGCCGATCGAATTGCCGGAGACCAAGCGTTCTTCAATTCCCCACGTGTTTTCGGAAGTCGGAGCGGCCACGGCAAGTTTTGGCCATGGATTGAGCATAACCCCCCTGCACATGGCAACGGCAATGGCTGCCTTTGTCAATGACGGCATAATGGTGCCGCCAACCATGTTCGTGCGTTCAAGGGAACAGGCCCGGGAACTTGGTAAAAGGGTCATTTCCTCGGCCACCAGCATGCAGATACGTTACCTGATGCGGCTTAATGCCCTTGAGGGGTCGGGGCGCAGGATGAACAGGATTGCCGATGGCTACCTGGTGGGGGGCAAGACGGGAACCGCCGACAAGGTGGTCGACGGGCGCTATGATCCAAGCAAGGGATTTACGGCCTTTGCCTCGGCGTTTCCCATGAACGATCCCAGATATGCCATGGTCATAATAGTGGATGAGCCAAAGAGGGAAAACGAGCAGAGCGGAACCACCGCCGGGTGGAATGCGGGAGAGATAACCGGTCGGGTGGTGGAAAAAATTGCACCGGTTCTCGGAATTGTTCCGGATTTCAGTGAGATCACCGAGGCGTCCCTGGTGCCGGCAGAATTGCGCAACAGTGTTTCGGGAGAATGACTGATGGTTTGCCGATAGGTGGTATTGCGGGAAAACCGGAGTCTGAATATCTTAATTGTTGGGGGCGGCCTGTCCGGGTGACGGCCGATAATCGAAGGGGCTTGAAGTGTCGTATTTGCTGACGGATTTGCTTGCCGGTCATCTAAATGGCAGAGAGATTGAAAATGTTCGGGTTACCGGAATAAATTCCGACAGCCGGGGCATTGCCTTTGGCGAGGCGTTCTTTGCCTTGCCGGGCTCCAATGTTCACGGGGATGTCTACAGTGCAAGGGCGGTGGAGCGCGGGGCCCGGGTGGTGGTTTCGGACCGGGAGCCGGCAAATGAGCTGGGGGTCAGCACCATAGTGGTCGAAAATGTGCGTTCTGCCTATGCCCGGGCAGCGATGCGGGTAAGCGGGGCGCAACCGGACATGATGATGGCGGTGACCGGGACCAACGGCAAGACCTCGGTGGCCTCGTTCGTATTGCAGATATGGGAGGCCATTGGCATAAGGGGCGCAACGATAGGCACCCTTGGAACCCAGGTGGGGGACGATATAGTTGCCGGGTCCCTGACCACGCCCGACCCCCTGACCCTTCATCGCAC
>WFPQ01000262.1 GCA_015487515.1 Hyphomicrobiales bacterium
AGTATCACGCAACTGCCCGATCACGTCGGCCAGCCTGTCCGCCACCGCGTTGGTATCGTTCTTCAGCTTGTCGAACGAGCCCTCGTAATGGCCCTCGACCCGCCGGGTCAGGTCGGTACGGGCAAGGGCAGAAAGAACATCGCCTACTTCCCCAAGGCCCCTTTCCACGGTCTGCACCAGTTCGTTGACCTTGACCCCTAGCTGATTGAGTTCGTCATCGGGAAATTCGGCCTCGACCCGCCTGGAAAAGTCCCCCGCTACCGCCGCTCCAACCACGTCGCCAAAGGCATCGCCAAGCTCCTTCATCATCTGGGAACGCTCCGCCGCATTGCGCGCAACAAGAGCCTTCTCCTCCTCCGTCATCCGGCTGACCTTGATGGCATTTTCCTTGAACACTTCGACCGCCTTGGCCATTTCGCCAAGTTCATCATCCCGACTGGCTCCTGATATTTCAACCTCGGTATTGCCGGAAGCCAGTTCATTCATGGCCCCGGTCAGCAGGGAAATGGGACGGGTAACGGCCCGGGCGAAAAACAGCGCCACGATTGCAGCAGCCAACAACAGCCCGGCCCCGATCATCAGCATCAGATTGCGCAACTCGATTATGGGCTGTCTCAACTCATCCAGGTTCTGAACCGCTATCACCGCCCAGTTGGTACCCAAAAACTCGAATGGTTCTGCAACAATTTCCTTTTCAACACCCTGCGCATCAGTCCATTTGCCAACCCCTACATTTCCTGCAAGAGCCACCCTGACCCACTCGCTGTCATTGGACGTTTTCAATATGTCGTTTTCTTCCGTGAAAACAGAATCATTGCGCAGCAGAAAATCTTTGCCAACGATCAAGGATTCCCCGGTTTCCCCGAGCCCCGTCCTGTTGTTCATTATGGAATTTATACGATCGATGGGCATCTGGAAAACCAGTACCCCGGCAGTATTTCCACTCTGGTCAATGATTGGCTGTGACATGAAGGCAGCCGGAGCATCGGCACTGGGGCCATAGGGTCTGAAATCAAAAAAACTTGTTTCTCCAGGCTGTGCCTGCAGTGCAGCCCGAAAAGCCTTCCCAAGATCCGTATCGGCCCACTTGCCGCCTTTTTCAGAGAAATTGGTGGCAAAATCCAGTTCCTTAAAGACCGAGTAGACCAGGTCTCCATTGGTATTGAAAAGAAAGAGGTCATAATAACCCCGTGCCAGAAGCTGATCACGAAAAGCCGGGTGATATCGCGCATGGGCCAGATCGTAAGGAGTGCCGGTACCGGCGCTGTCAAGCAGATGTTTTTCACCAGGGGGATTGGGATTATTGGTAATGTAAGCCGCGGTCAGTTCCCCGGTGGCCGAACCGCCAAAATCGGCAAAACCGGCCGAAAAAGCCTCAAGCGCCTGCAGGGTAACCGGATTTCTTGCCGTCAGCCCCAGATCGGTCTTTATGTCGTCAAAATATCTGCTCAGGGCTTCTGCCCGATCATCGGCAATGGCATCAAGCTTGGCCTCACTTGACTCAATCAGGGCACTGGAACCAAGATTGACCCCGACCAGCCCCATGGCCACTCCAACTACAAGGGCCGAACCGATGATGATAGCCGGAAGTTTTTGCGACAATTTCAAATCGAACATTTTACGAAGGTCCTCCAACCGTTCATAATGCAATCCGCATGCAAGGCTTTTTCCATAAGCAAAGCTGCGTAAGTGGTCTCAGGAAAGCCAATAATCAAATATGGTAAACCAAACCTGAACACGCAAAACCGGCGCAAGAACATCCAGAACCCGAAAGGAAAACAAGAAACCCACGAGCCCTCAATCCGGTTTGAACGACATCTGCAATATATTGAAAACAATCATTCGTACATGATTTGAAATCAGGCAAGGGCTCCGATGACGGCCTCGATCTTCTTTTTCATGGAGCCCGCATCAAACGGCTTGATGATATAATTGTTCACCCCGGCAACGATGGCTTCTTTCACCTGTTCCTTGTCCGAGCGCCCCGTTGCCATGATGAACGGCATGCCCTTGGTCTTTGGGTGTTTTCTTATGACCTTCAAAAGGGTCAGGCCATCAATGTCATCCATGTTCCAGTCCGAAATGATCAGGTCGATCTGGTTTTCCTGCAATTTGCCAAGGGCATCACGTCCACTCTTTGCCTCGGTGATTTTTTGAAACCCAAGCTGGTTCAAGATGAACTTGCATATGCCGCGCATTGACTGCTGATCGTCAACGATCAGGACGCTTATGGTGCTTGCTTTTGGCATTACTAAATCCTGCTATACCCGGTACTATTTGAAACTGTTCCCAAAAGATAAGTGGAAACTCTTACCATTTTCTCAATCGAGAGTGCTGCCGGATTTTTTTTTGCTGGTCAGCCCAAGAATTAGCCTGTTGGCGATATCCTCAACCGGCGCCTCTTCGACGACCGCTCCCATTTCCATGGCCACCCGCGGCATGCCATAGACCAGGGCCGATTCCCTGTTCTGGCCCACCGTGTAGGCGCCGGCCTCCCGCATGGTTTTAAGCCCCCTGGCCCCGTCTTTTCCCATTCCGGTCAGAATCGCTCCCGCCGACCTGGCCCCTATGGTCTTGGCCACCGACGAAAACAGGGCATCGACACTGGGCCGGTGTCCCGAAACCAGTTCGTCATCACTGAGGCGGCATTTGAGCTGCCCGGAACTTCTTTCGAGTTGCAGATGAAATCCTCCCCTGGCGATATAGACATTTCCCGCCTCTATGGGCATGCGGTCCCCGGCCTCTACCACATTCAGTTCCACCTGCTGATTCAGGCGCTCGGAAAAACGGGCCGTGAAATTCGGCGGCATGTGCTGGGCCACCACCACCGGCGGAGAATCCGCTGGCAGGCGGGAAATGACGTTGCGCACCGCATCCACCCCTCCCGTCGATGCCCCTATGGCAATCAGTGACCCCGGCGGCACCCCGGCCGCACTGGTGGCCACCGATGGTTTTGAAGCCGCACTGTTGCGCATGGCCATGGCCCTGACATCGCTCTGGGCCGCCGACCGCACCTTTTCCCTGATATCCGCGCCGAATGTCTCCATCCCCCCGGCCAGGTCATGGCCGGGCTTGCCGACAAAATCCACCGCCCCCAGTTCCAGGGCCAGCATGGTTTCACTGGCCCCCTTCTGGGTAAGGGTTGAAACCATGACCACCGGGGTTGGCCTCAGACGCATCAGCTTGGAAAGAAATTCCAGGCCGTTCATGTTGGGCATTTCGATATCAAGGGTGATCACGTCCGGGTCAAGCTCCTTGATCTTCTTGCGGGCAACGATCGGGTCCTCGGCCGTACCTACCACCTCGATATCTCCCTGCTTGACCAGGGTGGAACTCAGCACCTCGCGAATGAGGGCCGAATCATCAACGACAAGAACCCTTATTGTCATCTGGCTGCCCTCATTCTTTCCTGCACGTTGCGACGATAGATGGTCTTGCCTTCAAGGGAAAAACCCAAGGAGGCTGACCGCATGTTTTCCGAGTGCCCGATATAAAGATATGCCCCGTCCGGCAAGAGTTCGCCAAAGCGTTCAAAAACCCGGGTCTGGGTCGGCCTGTCGAAATAAATCGTCACATTGCGGCAGAATATGGCATCGAACGGCCCCTTCAATGGCCAGTCCCCCATAAGGTTTAAGGGTTTGAAGGTCATCAGGTTGCGCAGCGCCACCGGAACCCTGACATTTCCATCCGGCATTTTTTCAAACACCGCCGCCTGCTCCCTTGACAATCCCTCCAGTTCTCCTGCCGGATATATGCCCAGGGCAGCCTTTGCAATGACATCAGTATCCACATCAGTGGCAAGGATCCGGAAATCCCAGCCCTTCAATTGCGGAAATTTCTGCATCAGGGCCATGGCTATGGTATAGGGCTCCTGCCCGGTGGAGCATCCCGCCGACCAGATACGCAGCCTGGGCCTGCCGTTTGAGGACTTGTGGCGCGGGTTCGTCACCAGTTGCCCCACATATCCGACCAGGTGATCAAAATGATGATCCTCCCGGTAAAACCGGGTCAGGTTTGTCGTCAATGCATTGACGAACACCTGCTTGTCCTTGTCAGAAGCCCGCCTGTCCAGAAAATCCACGTAGGAATCAAAACTGTCCAGATTCTTTGCCCTGACGATCTTGGCCAGGCGGGAAGCAACCAGAACCCTTTTTGCCTCCCCCAGAGAAATTCCCGCGATCTGATAAATGCGATCTCTTATCCGGTCAAATTCCTTGTCGCTCAGAGCAATTTCTTCATCCGCCATATTGTTTCCCAGCATCAAATAACATTTTGTCTTTTCGGGAGTTTTGCCGGCACGACACACCTGCCAACCCGTCATTTCCATATGAACGGGTTTTTACTTATTTTATGTAAAGGACAGTCAAAATAATTTCTGCCCCGGGGACCGACCCATGGCCCGGCCTCGGAAACCGGCTCGAAACATCCACCGGCCCACACCAGCATTATTGGATTCAAAACAGTTCGATATCGTCTGCCGGCGGCGTGACCGTGCGTTTTCTGGCAAGGGCCATTTCCTGGCGACATACGGTCTTTCCCGTGTCCGCATCCAGCCGCTTTACAAAAACCCGTCCGCTGGCCGGCTTGAACAATATGCGGCGGGCAAAATTCCCCCCCAGGTCCTGCGAAGCTATCTCGTAACCTTCTCCCAGGAGAAATTCCCGGACGAATTCCACATTGCTGGCCCCCACATCGGTCTGCAGGGAATTGATGTTACCGCCCCCGAACACCTTTATTACCAGGTTGCCCTTGCGTCCCGTCCCCTTGCTCAGCACCGAGTTTATCAACTGTTCCATCGCAAAGGCCCCATATCGGGCCGAAGCCCCGTACCTGTCCTTGGCCGAACCCGACTGCTCCGCCAGCAGAAAATGGTTCATTCCGCCAACGGCCGCAACACTGTCGCGAATGCAGGCACTGATGCAAGACCCCAGAACCGTGGACATTACCACGCGCCTGTCACCGGAAACCTCGCACCCCCCCTGGTTGACCGTCAGGATCTTTTCCCGCTCCAGATCATCATGTGTTTCGCTTGAAACCCTTGCCCCCGATGTCGCCATTTTTGAAACTTCCCGCCATGTTCAGGTTTTTACGGACCCTAACCGCAAACAAATTAGTAAATTGCTAACCAAGGCTCCAACTTCGACAATTTTGATGCCCCGGGAAACCATGGCTTAGCATTTGTCATCTAACCTTGCCGGAATTGGTGGAAAACCATGCACAAACAGGGATTCTAAAGTGGCAATGAAAAAACTGGCATCTGAACTTGACGAAACCATAAGGCAGACCAGGGACCTGGTCGATTCCATAAACGTCGCCCTTGAAATCCTCATGGACAAATCCACCCCGGACTCCCAGGCCCGCCGGGAAGCTGCAACAAAAATCCTCATCGGCCTGCAGGCCCAGGACCTGTCTCTTATACACATCTCCGA
>WFPQ01000263.1 GCA_015487515.1 Hyphomicrobiales bacterium
CCCTGGCAATGCCCCCGCTTTCAAAGGATTCCACCACCCCTCCAAGCACGCTCGATATGGCCATTTCCTTGGTCGGAATGGAAGTGTCGGCCAGGATGGCAGCAGCACTGCCCACCGCCCCTATCCGGCCATTTTCCATGCGGGCAAAAACCCCGGTCAACCGGGAAGCTTCTTCAAAGACATGGGTCACATAAAGCACCGGTATCTCAAGGGCAGGAAGCAGCCGGCTCAGCAATTGCAGGATCTGATCCCGCCCCAGACCGTCAAGGGCGCTAAGCGGTTCATCCATAAGCAGAACCTGAGGATTACCCACCAGTGCCCTGGCCAGCATGACCCGTTGCTGTTCGCCCCCGGACAGGCCCGAAACCGGCTTTTCCAGCAACGGGGCACATCCGGTTTCCTCCAGAAGTCCCCCATCTATCTTCTGTCCCCTTGCGCCAAGCCTTATATTGTCCATCACCGAGCGATGGCTCAACAGCAGGCCGCTTTGAAACACCATGCCGATACCCCGCTTGTGAGTGGGAACGTTTATCTTTCGGTCACTGTCAAACCATGGTTTTTCCCCAAAGAGCACCAGCCCTTTTTTCGGCCTGTCCAGTCCGGCCATCAGACGCAGCAGGGAAGACTTGCCCGCCCCGGACGGACCGATCAGGGCCGTTATGCCGTTTTGCAGGGAAAAATCGGCCCCAATGACAAAATTCCCCCGCTCCGCCTTTATCCTGACCTCAAGCAAAACCGGCCTGCCCCTTCCCGAGTTTTCCCCTCATGCGCTCCACCATCATCTCCGAGGCAAAAACCGCAATGATGGAAATGGCAATGGAAATCATGCTCAGGACAAATACCAATTGCCCGTTCTGCGGGCTTTGCAGGGCCGAATAGATGGCCAGGGAAAGGGTTCTGGTTTCCCCCGGGATCGACGCCACGAATGTTATGGTTGCCCCGAACTCCCCCATTCCCTTGGCAAAGCCCAGTATCAGGCCGGCAATTATTCCCGGCAATGCCAGGGGAAGATCCAGAACCAGCAAACGGCGCACCGGACCCAGCCCTGCCACCGCCAGCGCCTCGTGCAATCTCGGATCCACCGCCTCAAGGGCCAGCCGCATGGGCCTTACCATCAGGGGCAGAGCCACCAGGCCTGCCGCCAGGGCCGCCCCCGTCCAGCGAAAGCCGATAATGATGCCAAACTGGCCAAGCCATTGCCCTGCGGGGCCGAGCGGGCCAAAAATATTCAGCAATACCAGCCCCGTCACCACTGGCGGCATTACCAGCGGCAGCATTACCAGGGCACTCAGGGCCGATTTTCCGAAAAAATTCCCCCGGGCCAGCACATGGGCCAGAAAAAAGGCAATCGGCAGGGTTACCAGAACCCCGGTCCCGGCCACCCGCAACGATAACAGGCTGATTTGAATTATTTCAACCATGGCACCAACCCTAAAGCATCAAGAACCCAAATTGCACCGCCAGGGCAGAGGCTCTCCCGCCCTGAAGAAACCTGAAGAAATCAGCCACATACGGGCCGGCATCGGGACGCATGGCCCCCTTATAGACTATTTCTTGATGCATTTTTGGATCGATCGGAAAAATCATTCTCACGCGTCCGTCCAGAACATCACTCCGGTAAACAATGCCAAGGGGCGCCGCTCCGGATGCAACCAGTTGCACCGCCTCGCGCACATTCGGCGCCGGGGCCAGCCTGCCCTTTACCCGCTCCCATATCTTTCCGCTCAAAAGAGCCTGCCGCCCGTAAATTCCGGCAGGAACGAATTCCGGATCCCCCATGGCCAGCCGCCTGTTTCCAAGCACCTCAGGCAGGTCGGACAGGGATTGCAGTTCAGTACTGGAATCAGAACGTGCTATTACCGCAAGGCGATTGCCGAACAACGCCTCATCACCTGTAAAACCGGCTCTGCTGCTCACATATTCAAGCCATTGCTCATTGGCAGAAACAAAAATGTCAGCCGGAGCGCCAACCTCTATCTGGCGAGCAAGAGTCGAAGATGCGCCCGGAATGATTCTTATTTCCACGCAACTGGCCTGCATGGAATATTCCTCGCCAATGGCCTCCATCACATCCACCAGGCTGGAAGCAACGAATACGTTTATCCTTTCTGTCCTGGCGCAGGCCACAGAAACACTGGCTGCTACGAAATAGGCCGCAAGGCTAATCAGAAAGGTCAGCAGCAGCCCGGGCCAGCTTTTCGATACCATCAAAATCCCTTCTTGCAACCAGTTCACGTGGAACCACCCAGGAACCACCAACACAGATCACATTTGGCAGGCCAAGATAGCTTGCCGCATTATCGGCATTTATCCCACCCGTAGGACAGAACCCAAGTTCGGGAAACGGCGAGGCCAGGGATTTTATCAGGCCATGGCCGCCACTTGCCTCGGCCGGAAAGAACTTCAGAAATGAATATCCCATTTCGGCCGCCACCATGGCCTCGGTCGCAGAGGCAATGCCTGGCAGCAATGGAATATCCACCTCCCTTGCCTGCTCGAGCAGCTTTACCGGAGCTCCGGGTGAAACCATGAATTGACAACCCGCATCCCGGCTCTGGTGCATCTGGTTGAGATTCAGCACCGTACCCGAGCCGACCACTGCTCCCTTCACCCTAGCCATACGGGCAATGATCTCAAGGGCATTGGGAGTGCGCAGGGTAACCTCGAGCACATTCAGTCCCCCCGCCACCAGCGCCTCTGCCAGGGGTAGAGCACAATCCAGATCATCTAGCACCATTACCGGGATAACCCCGGCACCCGCCGCCGCCCGTTTTATTATTTCAATATTCTGCATCGGCCACCGCCCAACAAAAATCTTGATTCCATTCAGAAATCAGACGACCAGGATCAGCAAGGCCCCCGGCAAGACAAAGGCCATGCCCCCGTGAAAGGCCATGGCCATCATATTAAACCAATGGCACTCAGGCCAGCTTGTCCAGGGTACCCGAATGTTTTGCCACCAGATAATAAAAAGTCACCCGGCTCTTGTGACGGTCCTCCTTCATTTCTTCGCATGCCCTGGCAATGGCCGCATCCGCATCGCTTTCAGAAAGCCCCAGCTTCTTGCTGCACCAGCCCTTGCGAATCCTGTCCAGCTCGTCCTGATCGGAACAGGAAACCAGCGAAGCATCCTTGCTCTGCAGGGCAATACCACAATAGGAAACTATGTTTTTGACCGCCTCGTCACTGGCATCACCTGCATATTTCTTAACCCCGTCCATATATTTCAAATATCTGTCGCTCATCAGGATTTCCCCATATTGTTATGATTTTTCGCCCAGAGTCTTGGGCTGTTATACCAAACATTTTCGAGCTTAAACAGATTCCATCCAAATTCAACCATCCCCTGTCATCTGCAGCAAGTTTCATCTGCAACAAATTCATGGGCGCCGGCAGTACATGTAAAACCCCCGCAACAAAAACGGACCACATGCCCTTGGGCCGGAACCCCTGTAACCAGGCCCTCCGTAATCATGGGGCCCCGTAACCAGGATTCCCCTGCGGCAATTGCCCTTTTCAACCTTCAGGCCCCTTGGACGTTTTCCTGTTCAGCCTCGGATATTTCCTGCCCTGCCTCTGCCACCACGGCCTGTTGCTGAACCAGCTTTTCTATTTTTTCTCTCTGGCGCATCAGTTTCTTCTGATACCGTCCCTGCACCAGGTCAACCGCCACCATGACAAACAGCACGAAATAGAACGTGGACTTGGCCATGGGCAATACGTCATTGCCGAACAGTCTCAACCCGGCCAGATACCCCCCGTCCGAAACCAGCAATATTCCAACCAGCAGCAGAATGAACAGTCCCAGCACTTCGTACATCCGGTTTTTGTCCAGAAAATCCGCCACATGGTCGGCCATGTAGATCATGCCGGCCCCGGTAATCACGATGGCGCTGGCCATGACCCAGAACACCTTGGTAAGGGCAATGGCCGAAAGAATGGAATCAAAGGAAAACACCAGGTTCATGGCCACTATCCAGAATATGGCCATGGTCACGCTGCGCCGGGTCTTGGGCTTTTCTTCCCCATGGTCGGAAATGGAAATCATGTGAAAGATTTCCTGAATGGCAGTATAAAGAATAAATATCCCCCCAAGAAGAACGATGAAGGCATGCAGATTCACCTCTCCTTCTATCACCCCGGGGACATTTATTGAAAAGAACGGCTCCTTGAACAGGGCTATGGCCTGCAATATCACGAACAGCAGGATGATGCGCAGGATAATGGCAACTATCAGGCCAACCCGGCGCACATAGGCCTGGCGTTCCGGTTCTACCTTTTTCGATTCAAGGGAAATATACAACAGATTGTCAAACCCGAGCACCGCCTGCAACAGGATCAGCATCAGCAGTGTAAACCAGTTTTCAAACGACAGTATGGTTTCCATTATCAACTCCAGATTTCTTCAGGCCGCCGGCAAGGGCGCAAAACCCCATGCAGCCAGTCCCTCTTTACCGGGC
>WFPQ01000264.1 GCA_015487515.1 Hyphomicrobiales bacterium
ATTCTTCTCATGTGGACGGGGCCGGTGTCGAGCTTGGCATCAGGTGGAGCCCGATCGAGGCGGTGGGGGTTTATGTTCCCGGCGGCCTGGCCTCTTATCCTTCTTCCGTTCTTATGAATGCAATTCCGGCCCGGGCTGCAGGGGTTGAGCGGATTGCCATGGTGGTGCCGACCCCTGACAACCAGATAAACCCTGCGGTTCTGGCCGCGGCCAGAATCGCCGGCATAGACGAGATTTACCGGGTTGGCGGGGCCCAGGCCATCGGGGCCCTGGCCTATGGCACCGAAACCATCGATCCTGTATTCAAGATAGTGGGGCCGGGCAATGCCTATGTTGCCGAAGCCAAGCGCCAGGTGTTCGGTGAGGTTGGCATAGACATGATCGCCGGCCCTTCCGAGGTTCTTGTCATTGCCGATGAAACTGCCGACATTTCCTGGATAGCCGTTGATCTTCTGGCCCAGTCCGAACACGGAGCCGGGGCCCGTGCCGTTGCCATGGTGCCCACCAGACACATGGCCGATGCCGTTGAAGGGGAGGTCCTGCGCCAGCTGGATGGCATGGAGCGTTCTGAAATCGCCCGCCAGGGTTGGGAAAACCTGGGAGGGATAATAGTCGTCAGTGACCTGGAAAGGGCGGTGGAACTGGCAAATTTCATGGCCCCCGAACATCTGGAACTGGCAGTTGCCGACCCCGATGCCCTTGTTCCACTGGTTCGCAATGCGGGGGCCGTGTTTCTGGGTCATCACACTCCCGAGGCCATTGGTGATTATGTGGGCGGGTCAAACCATGTTCTTCCCACCTCCCGCACCGCCAGGTTTGCCTCCGGGCTTGGAACAATTGATTTCATGAAGCGGACCTCGCTGCTCAGGTGCACTCCCAAAGCCATTGCTGCCATAGGGCCGGCCGCCATCACCCTGGCCCGCTGCGAGAACCTTCAGTCCCATGCCGGTTCGGTTGCCATGCGTCTTGATGAATAGGGTTGATGAACAGGGGAGTGGAACAGGCCGATGTCTGAGAAGGGTTTTGACAGGAAAACGGACCGGATAAGCTCTGTAACCCTTGACCCGGAAACGATAATCTCCCTCAATCAGGACGAGGCCCACGAGCGCCGGGTCGCCATTTACGATCTGGTGGAGGAGAATGCGTTTTTTCCGGCCCGGGTAAAGGCGAAGGGCCCGTTTGCCCTGCACATGTCCATAATTGGCAATTACGTGGTTTTTGATGTGCGCAATCCCGAGAATTTCGAACCGATTGCGGCCCATTATCTTTCCCTTACGCCCTTTCGCGGCCCCATAAGGGATTATTTCAGGGTTCGAGAGAGTTATTATGAGGCGATAAGGTCGGGCTCTCCCCACCAGATAGAGGCGGTCGACATGGGCCGGCGCGGCCTGCACAATGAGGCTGCCGAACTGTTGCGCACCCGTCTTCACAACAAGCTGGAAATGGACATGGGCACGGCAAGGCGCCTGTTTACCCTGCTTTGTGCCGTGCAGCCCTATGCCAGCAGGGTTGATGCCCGCAGCGGGAAACTGCCCACGGTCCTGTTTGTCTGTTCCATGAACTCGGTGCGCTCGCCCATGGCTGCAGCCCTGGCCAGGCTGCTGTTTCCGGGCAAACTGATTTCCCGTTCTGCCGGGGCCCGTTCCGGCCAGGCCGATGGATTCGTGCATGCGGCCATGGAAGAGCTGGGCATTGACATGTCGGTGCACACTCCCCATACCATGGACGAGCTGGTGGCAACCCGTTTTGACCTGGTCATCACCCTGTCATCAGAGGCCCGCGAGGCGGTTGCTTCAAGAAACATAGATGCCGACACCATAGAGCACTGGCCGACCGATGATCCCACCCTGGTCAGGGGTTCCCGCGAGGTCAGGCTGGCGGCCTATCACCAGCTGCGTGACAGCCTGAAAAAACGCATCATCGAGCGGTTGAGACCCATATTGCCCGATTGAAACCGCAAGAGGTTCACAAGCGCCTTTAATTGGGTTAGGTTTCGCCGAAAATCAGCAGGCAGGCGCTTCGATCCGGGAATGGTCTGGAATGAAGACTGCCATTATTCAAGAGAGAATGTATGCCCAAGGAAGAACTGCTCGAATTCCCCGGTGTTATCATGGAGCTTTTGCCCAATGCCACGTTCAGGGTCAAGCTCGAGAACGACCACGAGATAATTGCCCATACCGCCGGGCGCATGCGCAAGAACAGGATCAGGGTGCTGGCCGGGGACAAGGTCCTGGTGGAGATGACCCCCTATGACCTTACCAAGGGTCGCATAACCTATCGGTTCAAGTAATGACAGGGCCGGCCCATGGCACTGTTTCAATGCACGGGATATAGAACATTACCATGTCAACCCGTCCCGAATTGATATTGGCCTCGGCCTCACCCCGGCGGCTGGCCCTGCTCAACCAGGTGGGCATAGAGCCCGAACATCTGGTTCCTGCCCATGTTGAGGAGACCCCCGAAAGGGGCGAGTTGCCAAGAAGGCTGGCTGCCAGGCTGGCTCAAAGCAAGGCCATGACCAGCTATCGAAAGGCGCGGCAGGCCGGGATTGGCGAAAACTCCCTTGTGCTGGCCGGTGATACCGTTGTGGCGCTGGGCCGCCGCATCCTGCCAAAGGCCCAGACCATGGATGAGGCCGGTGATTGTCTGCGTCTGCTTTCCGGAAGGTCCCACAAGGTTTATACGGGGGTCTGTCTTCTTACCCCGGCCGGCCTGGCCCGCAGCCGTCTGGTGGAAACCAAGGTCCGTTTCAAGCGTCTTGGCCAGCAGGATATCGAATCCTACCTGGCCAGCGCCGAATGGCGCGGCAAGGCCGGGGGTTATGCCATTCAGGGCATTGCCGGGGCCTTCGTGCAAAAGCTTTCCGGTTCCTATCACGGGGTTGTCGGGCTGCCGCTTTTCGAAACCGTCGCCCTTCTGGGAGGGGCCGGTTACCCGGTGCAATTCAACTGGCTGAACAAGCCGGCAGGGGCCGCAAGTGCCAATGTCTAGGGCGTTTCCAGGTTGAATTGAACCATGTGGAAACCTTGATCTGAATCTTGCGGGCTGTCCGAATGAATGAAAAACCTGCCAGCAATGTTACCCGGCTGCGCCCCACGGTGCCCTGTCCTCTGTGCAAAAGCAATTCCGTGCAGGATTTTTACCCGTTCTGTTCCGTCAGGTGCGCCAATGTGGACCTGAACCGCTGGCTGACGGGGGCCTATGTCATTCCCGGTGCCCGGGACGAAACCATGGATGGCAAAGGGGAGCAGGGCAGGGAGGATGAAAACGATCATGCCCTGCCGGGGAAATTGCCGCCCGGCCCGGCAGACAGCTGACCGGGGGGAGCCGGGGTCCGAACGATCGGTTGCAGATAATCTGCCGGCAGCCAGCCTGCCGGCAGGCTGGCAAATTGACCACCCCCTTGAGGCTCACCCCTGCTGATGAGTGCTACTGCTGCCGTCATTCCTCGCGTTCCGGCCTGAACAGGTCGGAACGCGAGGGCTGTCTTGCCGATCTGTCTTGTCCTGCAAGGCTGTTTTCCTGGCAGGACGCAGGATCACGCGTGGCTTTCAAGCCACTTGGCCATGTCGGCCTTTGGTGTTCCGGCCCCGACCTTTATATCGACCGCCTCCCCGTTCTTGAACAGGATCATGGTTGGAATCGAGCGTACCCCGAACTTGATGGTGGTATTCTGGTTTTCGTCGATGTTGAGCTTGGCAATCTTTACCTTGCCGGCCAGATCATCGGACAGTTCTTCCAGCATCGGGCCGATGGCCTTGCATGGTCCGCACCATTCTGCCCAGAAATCCACCAGTACCGGAATATCGGATTTAAGCACTTTCTGATCAAAATCAGCGTCGGTTACTTTGACGGTCATTGTTCAAAACTTTCATTGTTATGTTTGATTGGACCATAGTTAGAAAGAGTCGCCTCTGGTTTCAAGGTCGTCAATTCATGTTGAACTCACTGGTGGCGGACAGCAGCAACTGGTTTTGAAGCATCATCAGCCGGTTATTACCTGTCCAGTAGATTGCAGCCATGACTTCATGGTCGGGAAAAAGTCTTTTTCCGCACCGCAGGTAAAGCCCCATCTGCACAAGGTACTGCCTGCTTACCTGTTCCTGGGACCGGGGAACATTGGAACCGGACTTGAAATCCACCAGCAGAACCCTGTCATCCTCGATGATTATCCTGTCTATCCTGCCTATTATCGTAATGGGTGAGCGGTCTTTTTTTCCATGTACGAATATTGGCAGTTCGGCCCGGGAGTTCTTGCCGAAAAGTCTTTGTGAATGTTCTCCCTCCAGAATGCCCAGTGCCTGCTCCAGAATGTCCTGATGGTCTTCAGCCTGATCGCAAAGAATCCTTGCAAGGGCGTTAAGGCCGGCTTTTTTTCTCTTTTCCCCTGGCAGGGGGGCCAGGTGCTCCAGCAGGTAGTGCAGGGCGGTCCCGCTTTTCCTTTTCCTGTCCGTATCTCCATTTGGCGGGTAGTCGGAAAATTCCCCGTGGCCGGTTTCGTGCAGTTGCTTTTCGTCAGCTTGCCCCTCCTTTAGTTTTTCCAGCATATCCGCATCGGCTGTCGAGGGGCGTATTATCAGCGGTTTTCTTGCGGGGACGATTTTTGTGTTTTTTGCAGGATCATCACCGCGGCTTTCTCTTTTGTTGCCGTCCGGCTCCTTGACCGGCAACATTTCCGGCGGGCTGGCAGGAAAGCATATGGCCATTTCGTCTTCGCCCCTTATCTTTTCCTTCCGTGTTTTTCCATCGAGGGCATCAAGGACCGCCCCATACCAGTTCTGCGGTTTTTCCTTGTTTTTCTGGTCATCCGCTTTGAATTTTATACCGGTGATATAAAGTTCGTCTTCGGCCCGGGTCATGGCCACATAGAGCTTGCGCCAGTATTCGGCCATTTCTTCGTTTTTGCTGACCTGGTAGAATGATGACATGGTTTCATCCGGGTGCTGATCCTTGCCGCCATGGATGAGCAGGGGTTTTTTTTCATCCCCGAGGAATATGTTTTTGGTGAAGGGCTGCTTCTTGG